>CAZZVH010000216.1:0-2686 GCA_964657365.1 uncultured Burkholderiaceae bacterium | reverse complement strand
GACTTCTTCGCGCCGAGACCGGCCACGTAGATCGTCGAGTTCGGGTAGCTCTGCTTCAGGACGCGGGCCGCATCGTCGCGAAGCTGGGTCAGGCCGAGCTGGTCGTAGCCCTCGATCATGATGAAGAGCGCCTCTTCGGTCGACGGCGACTGCTGGAATTCCTGCACCGTCTGCTGGGCCCGGTTGACGGCCGCGACGTAGGCGCCACGCCGGTAGTAGTAGCGGGCCACGTGCACTTCGTAGGCCGCCAGCGAGTTGACGATGTAGTTCATGCGCAGCTTCGCGTCGTCGGCGTACGGCGACTGCGGGAACTGCTCGACCAGGCGGCGAAACGACTGGTAGGCGTCTCGCGAGGCCTGCTGGTCGCGCTCCGACAGGTCCTGGCTCGTGAGGCTGCCCAGCAGGCCCAGGTTGTCGTTGAAGTTGATGAGGCCTTGCAGGTACAGCGCGTAGTCGATCGCCGCGCTGGTGGGATGGAGCTTCAGGAAGCGCTCGAGCGTCGTCAGCGCCTGGGCTTTCTCGCCGGTCTTCCAGAGCAGGTAGGCGCGCTCGATCTGCGCCTGCTGCGCCAGCAACGAGCCGGCGGCGCGACCCTCGAGCCGCTCGTACAGCTTGGCCGCCTTTTCGTAGTTGCCGGCCGACGCTTCCTCCTTCGCCTCGGAGTAGAGCTTTTCCGGCGTCCACTTCGAGGTCTCGTCCGGGCCGGTCGTGTCGCATGCGGCGAGCAGCAGCGCGACGGCCCAGATCGCCGACACTGTCGGCCACGAACGCTTGAAGGTCTTGATCATCGTCATGCGGCAGGAAATCGAGGGCGGCGGCGACACCATGGCAGAGGCAGCGCGCGGCGGCGGCAAGGCGCCGAAGGGCGAATCTTATCCGGTCGATCCGGCCGATCCGCGGCCCGGCCCGGACAGCGATGGCGCCGACGACGCCGAGGGCGCCGACGTCGCGTCGGCCGTCGATGCCGAGCCGCTGGAAATCCGGTCGGCCAGCGTCGGCCCCGAGCAGCACGGCCTGCGTCTCGACAAGGTCGTCGTCGCGCTGGCGCCCGAGTTCTCGCGCAGCCACCTGCAGGCGCTGATCGAGGCGGGCCACGTGCGCCTGGCCGATGCCGTCGTCACCAGCAGCTCGCAGCGCGTGCGCGCCGGGCAAAGCGTTGCCGTCACCCTGGTGCCGACGGCGGAGAGCCGCGCCTACCGGCCGGAGGCGTTGCCGCTGTCGATCGTCTACGAAGACGACGCGCTCCTGGTCATCGACAAGGCGGCCGGCATGGTCGTGCATCCCGCCGCGGGAAACTGGTCCGGCACGCTGCTGAACGGGCTGCTCGCTCGGTTCCCCGCCAGCGCCGCCCTGCCGCGCGCCGGCATCGTCCACCGTCTCGACAAGGACACGTCCGGGCTGATGGTCGTGGGCAAGACGCTGGCGGCGGTCACGGCGCTGGTCCGGGCGATCGCGGCCCGCGAGGTGCATCGGAGCTACCTGGCGATCGCCCAAGGCCGGCCTGCTTCGGCGTCGTTCACGGTCGACGCGCCGATCGGCAGGGATCCGCAGATGCGAACGCGCATGGCGATCGTCGCATCGGGCAAGCCCGCCCGGACCGACGTGCGATGGATCGCTTCCGGCCCGGCGGAAAGCGCGCTTCGCTGCACGTTGCACACCGGGCGGACGCATCAGATCCGGGTCCACCTGGCATCGCGCCACCTGCCCCTGGTCGGCGACAGGCTGTACGGCGGCCGACCGGATCTCGGCATCGAACGACAGGCCCTGCACGCGGCCGCCCTGTCGTTCGCGCACCCGTCGACCGGCGAGCGCCACGCCTTCGAGTCGCGGCTTCCCGCCGACCTGGCCGGCCCGTGGAAGGCGATCACGGGGCAGGAGGCCTGACCGGCCCGGGCGCGGGCTACAATCGACGCCATTGACTTTCGATGCGGTCTGCCGGCGCGGTGAAGCGCTGCCGCGGCCCGACGGGTCCACGAGACCATCGAAGATCCGCTCGCACCCGAGGGTGCCCTTACGACGACGGCAAGCGAAGGCGCTGCCGAACCCGCCGCGCACCGACGCGACGATGTGCCGCGAACGGCAGAGGACTTTCACGACGACATGAAGACCCTGGATGCCAAGCGCGTCCTCGAGGCGGCGCTCATCTGCTCCACCCAGCCGATGTCGCTGCGCGATCTCGGCGCGCTGTTCGCCGACGAGATCGGCCTCGACACGATCCGCGATCTCCTCGACGAGCTGCGCCGCGACTGCGAGGGCCGCGGCATCGAGCTGGTGTCCCTGGCCAGCGGCTGGCGCTACCAGAGCCGTCCGGACATGGCGGTCTATCTTGCACGCCTGCATCCCGACCGGCCGCCGCGCTACTCGCGCGCTGCGATGGAGACGCTGGCGATCATCGCCTACCGTCAGCCCGTCACCCGCGGCGACATCGAAGACATCCGCGGCGTCGCGGTGGCCGGCACGACCGTCAAGCTGCTCGAGGACCGTGGCTGGGTCGAAGCGATCGGCTACCGGGAGGCCGCCGGCCGCCCGGCGCTGCTGGCGACGACCCGCCAGTTCCTCGACGATCTCGGCCTGGCCAGTCTCGAGCAGCTGCCGCTGCTCGACGCGGCCGGCGGCCAGGCCGATGCCGAGCACGAGGCGCTCGCCGCCGCTCTCTCCCAGACCTCGCTGACCTTTTCGGAACCCG
>CAZZVH010000215.1:2169-6768 GCA_964657365.1 uncultured Burkholderiaceae bacterium | reverse complement strand
CAGGCCCGTCGAGACGGGATTCGCGTCGAGCCAGGCGACGACGGCGGACGTGATCTCGACCAGGCCGCGGCCGCGCGTGGCGATGACGAGCGTGGTGGTCGACTGATGCAGCATGGTGCGGCCGCGAGCAAGTGCCGGACCCGCCGCATGAAGACCGCGTTGCCCGGTCAACCTTCGGGCGCCTCGTTCGTTGGATGAAGCCGGGACTGCGAGACTTTCGACATGCGACCCACCGCCACCTTCCTTGCAGCGCTGTCGCTGTGCGCGATCACGGTGGCCGTGCAGGCCGCGCCGGCGAGCGCACCGCATGCAGCAGCCTGCGTCGCGGCGCTCAAGGCGCAGGAGACCGGGCTGACCGCATCGCTCAAGTCGGGTGCGCCGGTCGAATCCGATCTGCTGAACGTGATGCGCAGCGGCATCGCGATCATCGGCAGGCAATACCTGTCCGGCCTGGGCGAGACCGAAGCACGTGCGTTACTCGATGCCGCCGACAAGGCGTTCCCGACGCTGCCACCGGGCGAGGCGACGCTGCGCCAGCGCGACTGCCTGCGCGAAGGACATGCGTTCTACGAGCAGGCGTCGCCGATCGAGCGCCACTTCATCACGTCGGCGGCGCAACACCGCATCAAGCGCCTGCTGGCGGCCTGACGACCCTCAGATGGTCCCGAAGTCGCCGTGCCGGCCGAGGCCGCTGGCGAAGCGGCCGGCGCCGGCGGCGCCTTCCTTGAAGTGCGCCTCGACGCCGTTGGCCCATTCCCGGCGCAACGCCTCGCGCACCGGCAGGCCGTGCGTCTCGAGAATCGAGCGTCGGTCGGCGAGCATCGCCGCCTGCGGGAAGCGGGCGATGTCGTGCGCCATCGCTTCGGCAGCGAAGCGCGCGCCGCCGGGCTCGGCCAGCTGCTCGCACAGGCCGATCCGCATCGCCTCTTCCGCCGCGACCTTGCGGCCCGACAGCACGATCTCCATCGCCCGGCCCTGGCCGACCAGCCGGGCCAGCCGCACCGTGCCGCCGTCGATCAGCGGGATGCCCCAGCGCCTGCAGTAGACGCCGAAGTAAGCGTCGCTCGCCATGACGCGGATGTCGCACCACATCGCGACTTCCATGCCGCCGGCCACGGCCGGCCCTTCGACGGCGGCGATCACGGGCTTCGAGAGCTCGAGCCGCGTCGGGCCCATCGGGCCGCGCGGGCCCCGGTTGGCGCCGGTCGGGAAGGCGAGCCGCTCGACGACGTCCGCCTGGAACGCGGCGCGATCCGACAGCGTGCTCGCGAACTTCAGGTCCCAGCCGGCGCAGAAGGCGCCGCCTTCGCCCCAGAGCACCGCCACGCGCGCCGTTGCATCGGCGTCGAAGGCCAGGAAAGCCTCGACCAGCGCGTCGGCGCTGTCGGGATCCATGGCATTGCGTGCTTCCTCGAAGCGGCTGTGGATGACGGTCCAGACATGTCCGTCCTTCTCGATGCGCACCATGGTCGTGTCTCCGGCGTGTGGTTGTCGTCGCGACGATAGCGGCGGCGGCAGCCGTCGCCGCCCGGATCAAACCCCGAGTCGTCGCGCCACTTCGGACGCGATCGCCATGCTCGCGGTCAGGCCCGGCGACTCGATCCCGAACAGGTTCATCAGGCCGGCGACGCCATGCATGCCGGGGCCCTGCAGCATGAAATCGCTCGACGGCTCGCCGGGGCCCTGCAGCTTGGGCCGGACGCCGCTGTAGGCTGGAACGAGGGCGTCGTCGCGCAGGTCCGGCCAGTAACGCCGGATCGCACTGGCGAAGGCGGCGCCGCGGGCCGGGTCGACCGCGTAGTCGATGGCGTCGGGCGCATCGGTGGCCAGCCATTCGACGTCGGGGCCGAAGCGTGCCTGGCCGGCCAGGTCGAGCGTCAGGTGCACGCCCAGGCCGCCCGGCTCGGGGACGGGATAGACGAGGTGCGAGAAGGGCGAGCGGCCGGCCAGCGCGAAGTAGTTGCCTTTGGCGAACCAGGTGCGGGGCACATGCGAAGGATCGAGCCCGTCGATGCGCCTGGCCAGTGCCGTGGCGTGGAGCCCGGCGGCATTGACGAGCAGGCCCGCCTCGATCTCCGTAGGCGCGTCGCCGCCGACCCGGATCACGAAGCCGCCACCGCCCGGCAGCACCGCCACGCTATCGACCGGCGAGCGCAGGACGAGGCCACCGCCGGCGTGTTCCAGGTCGCCGAGATAGGCGAGCATCAGCGCGTGGCTGTCGATGACGCCGGTGACGGTGGAATGCAGGGCCGCTTCGACCTGCAGGGCCGGCTCCAGTGCGCGTGCTTCATCGCGCCCAAGCCAGCGCAGGCCCTCGACGCCGTTGGCCGATGCCTTCCGCTCGATGCCGCGAAGCGTGTCGACCTGCGTGGCGTTGGCCGCGACGACCAGCTTGCCGCAGCGTCGATGGCCGATTCCGCGCGCCTCGCAATACGGGTAGAGAGCCCGTCGGCCGGCGATGCACAGCCGCGTCTTGAGCGATGTCGGCGGGTCGTGGATGCCGGCGTGGATCACCTCGCTGTTGCGCGAGCTGGTGCCGTTGCCGATACCCGACGTGGCCTCGAGCACCAGCGTCTCGAGGCCGCGCAGCGCCAGCTCGCGCGCGACCGCGAGCCCGACGGCGCCTGCGCCCACCACAACGGCATCGATGCGGTCCATCGGCATCCGGCGCGGCTCGGCCCGTCCGCTGCCGCTACTTGCGCGACCAGGCCTTCGCCTGCGCCGAGACGATCGCGACGAGGTCGCCGAGCGCGAGGTTCATGTCGAGCGCATGCAGGCCCCAGGTCGGCCGCCGTGCCTCCATCGCAGCCAGGCCGCGCGCCACCGAAGACGCGCGCGGATCGTCGGCGGTGCCGATCGCCAGCACGGTCTGCCCGTCGCGCGTCACGCACCTGCCCTCGACGACGCCGGGCACCTCGATGAACGTGGTCTCGATGGCTGTCGCGGGAGAGAGTCGGGAAGGAAATTCCGGATCGAGGAACGCGCTGCCGACGAGCTTCGCGGGGTCGACGCACGCGGCGCCCCGGCCGTCGGTCTTCGTCACCCCGAACAGTGCGCGGTCGACGGGCACGTCGCGATCGAGATAGGTGGAGTAGGCGATGACGCAGCCGAGGTCGGATGCGCTCGCGCAGAGCGCGACGTGGGCATAGGTGCCGCCGGCATCCGCGCGCAACGGCGTCTCGATCAGCGTGCCCGGAATGATCGCCGAGACGAACCGGGCCTGCAGCGGCTGGCCGTCGATCTCGGCGGCGATGAGGCGCGCCAGGATCTTCGCGCCCTGGCTGTGGCCGATCAGCACGACGCCCCGGCCGTGGTTGTCGTTGGCGAGATAGCTGTGCCAGGCGTCGAGCACGTCGCGGTAGGCCATCGCGGTGTCCGGGCGGGGCCCGCCGCTCAACGCGGAATGCAAGCCGGCGACGGTCACCGAACGGTAGCGGGGAGCGAACGTCCGGCACTGCGCGGCGAAGGGTGCGAACTGCGCGGTGGCGGTCGCTTCCTCGACGCCGGTGGACGCCATGTCGCTGTTCGGCGACGTCTCGGCAGAGACTGTCGGATAGACGTAGAAACAGTCGATCGGCGGAGCGGGTGCCGCGTCGTACGTCACCGTGCGGCGGCCGCCACCTGCTTCCAGCACGGTGGCCGTGGTGGGTCGGGAGCAGACATCTGCGCGGCCGGGGCGGCACAGCCAGTTCTGGTCGAGCGAGTAGTCGTTGGCAGTCGATCCGGCGGGCACGACCCCGACGGCGTCGGCGCCGCGGGCGGCTTGATGCCCGAAGCCCGCGATGAGCAGAAGGACGACGACTGGTGCAGGAAGGGCGAGGCGGAAAGACATGACGGAAGCCGTGGCCGGGGACGGCGACGAGCTTACGCGTTCACGGCGGCCAGGCCTCCCGAGACCGGACGTCTAGAGGCCGGCCGGTGCGCCGTCGTCGTCGTGCGAACGCAGGCGCAGCCAGGTATGCGCGGCGAGCGTCGGCGTGAGCGAGCGCAGGTCGCCGTCTTCGCAGAGGCCGGCCGCTGCTTCCTCGAGGCTGGCCGGATCGGCCCACGGCCATTGCTCGTGAAGCCGATGCGCGCATTGCGCGACCCACTTCACATCAGCGAGATTGACGGCGCTGCACTGCATGAAGGAACTGTATGCCCATACAGTCTTTCGTGCAAGCGATATCGCCGGTGTGCGTTCGTACCGGCATCGAGTTCGGCTCGAGTCCTACAGGCCGATGCGCGATCGGCCGCTCTGCGCGGCACGACGAGGTTTCTACGCTTCGCTCATCAACTTTCTGGAGAACGGACATGGGTAAATACATCTTCGCCTGGATCCTGGGTGTTCCCGCGGTCCTGCTCGTCGGCATCTACGTGGTCTCGCACCTCTGATGCCGTCGCCACGCGCTGACCAGCGCGTGGCTCTTCACAGATCTTTACCCCTGCGCCATGGCGCCTCAACCGCTCGCGGCGACCATCGCTGGGACGGCTCGAAAGGCGGGCCACGGAGCATGGAATGAAGAGCAGGCAGGTCGATGTCCGCAGCACGGTACGGCGCGTTCAGGTGGTCTTGATCGGGATGCTCGTCACGCTGCTCGCAGCGGTCGGCGTGTCGGC
>CAZZVH010000215.1:0-2069 GCA_964657365.1 uncultured Burkholderiaceae bacterium | reverse complement strand
TGTTCCGCGGCTCGCCCGAGCGGATGGGCCGAGCGATCGACTTCATGCTCGACGGCCTCGGCGCGACCGACGCGCAGCGCACCCAGATCAAGCAGATCGCGGCCCAGACCGCCGCCGACCTGAAGACGCAGGCGGATGCCGGCCGTGCCTTGCGTGATCGCGGCATGGGAATCCTCACGGCGCCGACCGTCGATGCAGCGGCAGCGGAGACGCTCCGCCAGCAGTTGCTGCAGCAGCATGACCAGATGAGCCGGCGCGTCATGCAGGCGATGCTGGCGGTCGCCAACGTCCTGACGCCGGAGCAGCGGACGAAGCTCGGCGAGCGCATGCACGATCGCCAGGCCAGGATGCAGGACCGCATGAAGCGCATGCACGACCACATGCAGGGCCACATCCGGGGCAAGGCGCCCGACGCACCGGGCTGATAATTGCACCCACACGAACGGCGTCGGGCTCCGCGTGGAGCCCGTCGTCGTTCACGGCACCATGACACCACACCTCCTTCTCATCGATGACGATGCCCGCCTGGCATCGATGGTCGCCGACTACCTCGGCCACTCCGGCTTCGAGGTCGAGACCGCCGGCTCGCTTGCCGCCGGCCGCGAACTTCTGGGCCGCACCGACTTCGACGCGCTGGTCCTCGATCTGATGCTGCCCGACGGCGACGGCCTCGAGCTCTGCCGGGAGCTGCGCAGCGCGCAGCGCACGCGGCAGCTGCCACTGCTGATGCTGACGGCGCGCGGCGAGCCGATGGACCGCATCGTCGGCCTGGAGCTCGGCGCCGACGACTACCTGCCGAAGCCGTTCGAGCCGCGCGAGTTGCTGGCCCGCGTCAAGGCGCTTCTGCGCCGTGCCTCGCCGCAGCCCGCCGATGCCGACGTGCTGCGTTTCGGCCGCCTCGAGATCGATCTCGGCGCGCGTGTCGCCCGCCTCGACGGCAAGTCGTGCGACCTGACCGGCCACCAGTTCGACCTGCTGGTCGTGCTGGCGCAGAGCCCAGGCCGCGTGCTCTCGCGCGACCAGATCATGGATTCGCTGAAGGGCCATCCGCTGGAGGCCTTCGACCGTTCGATCGACGTCCACATCTCGCGCATCCGCGCCGTGATCGAGGACGACGCCAAGACACCGCGCCGCGTGCTGACCGTGCGCGGCGCCGGCTACGTGTTCGCGAGGAAGCAGGACGCCGACGACGCCGCGGCATGAAGAGTCTCTACCTGCGCATCTACGCGACCGTGGTCGCGGTGCTGCTGCTGTTCGCGCTGATCTCGGCCTTCGTCGTCGAGCGCCACCTCGACCAGGAGCGCGTGCGCACCGAACAGGTCGTGAACGACCGGCTCGGCGCCTGGGCCGACCTGCTCCAGCATTCGTTGCCCGGCATCGAATCGCCACCGGACGTGCAGGTCTCGGCTCTGCGTGAGTGGTCGCAGCGCCTGCGTCTTCCGCTGGCGCTCGACGACGCGCAGGGCACCCGCATCGGTGCATCCGAATCGTTCATGCGGCGCAGTGCCGAAGGAATCGTGCCGCCGGTCGCGTTCCATCTCGACGACGGCCGCACCCTGTGGACCATGCGGCCCGGCCAATTGCGCCAGGCCGGGCAGGACCAGCGTGCCGGCGGCGCCGAGCCGCGCGGCCCCGGCCGCTTCCAGCCAGCGCCGGGCGCGCAGGGCCGGTTCGCCGATCCGCCCGCCCCGCCGTGGCCGTTGCTGCCGCCGGGGCTGCCCCGGGGCGTCGGCCTGGCAATCGTGCTCGTCGTCTTGTTCATCGCTGTCTCGGCCGGCGCCTATCCGGTGGTCCGCCGCCTGACGCACCGGCTGGAAGCGCTCAAGCAGGGCGTCGAACAATTCGGTGCCGGCCAGCTCAGCCACCGCGTGACGGTGTCGGGCAACGACGAGGTGGCCGCGGTCGCGTCCAGCTTCAACGTCGCCGCGGCGCGGGTCGAGGCGGTGGTGCAGTCGCACCGTTCGCTGCTGGCCAACGCCAGCCACGAGCTGCGCTCGCCGCTGGCGCGCATGAAGATGGCGGTGTCGATGCTCGAGGAGGCGACGCCGCCGCAGCGCGACAAGCTCAAG
>CAZZVH010000214.1:0-6771 GCA_964657365.1 uncultured Burkholderiaceae bacterium | reverse complement strand
CTTGTCGCCCGGCGCTTCCCGGCACGCACGCACGCCAGCTCGACCAAGGGCTTCACCGGCCACACGCTCGGCGCCGCCGGCATCGTCGAAGCGGCGGCCAGCCTGCTGGCGATCGAGACCGGCTTCATGCCGGGCACCGTCAACAGCCGCGAGCTCGACGCCGCCTGCGGGCCGCAGATCCGGATCGCGCCGGCCCGTGGCGACGTCCGCCTGGTGGCCAGCAACTCCTTTGGTTTCGGCGGCAACAACTGCGTGCTCGTGTTCGGTCGCGGCACGCCGTGACCGTGTCCATCGCCGCGCCGCTGCAACGACCATGACGACGATCGCGTTCCGCATCGAAGGGGTCGCCTTCTGGTCGTCCGGACTGCCGGGATGGCCGGTCGCGCGGGCGGCGTTTCGCGGCGAAGGTGCTGCCGTCGAGCCCGCCGCGAAGCGCCCGGCGCCGGAGATCCTCGCGCCCGCCGAACGGCGGCGTGCGCCCGACAGCGTCGCCCTCGCGCTCGAGGTGGCCAGCGCCGCCATGGCGGACGCCGGGCGGCGCGGCGAGTCGCTGCCGTCGGTCTTCACCTCGGCGCATGGCGATCTCGCGGTCAACGACTACATGTGCACGACGCTGGCCACCGCGCCGACCCTGATCTCGCCGACCCGCTTCCACAACTCGGTGCACAACGCCTCGGCGGGCTACTGGACCATCGGCACCGGCACGATGGCGGCGAGCTCGGCGCTCACGGCGTTCACGCACAGCTTCGCCGCCGGCCTGCTGGAAGCGGCGACCCAATGCGTGGCCGACGACGTTCCGGTGCTGCTGGTGGCCTTCGACGTCAACGCCGTCGGCTCGCTGGCCAGCGTCACCAGCAGCGAGGGCATGCTGGCCGGCGCGCTGGTCCTGGCGCCCGTCCACGCCTCGGCGCGCGGGCCGGTGGTCGAGGCCAGCCTGGTGTCCGGCACGCGGCCGATGCCGCCGCTGCACTCTGCCCCGGCACGCGGCCTGCTGGGCAATGCGATGGCCGATGCACTGCCCCTGTTCGAGTCGCTCGCGCTGGCGTCGAGCCAGGCGCTGGAGCTCCCGCTCTCGGGGTCGCTGTTCCTTCGGGTCGCGCCCGCGCCGCAAGCATGACGCAGTCGTCCGACCGCGGATCCCATCCGGGCGATGCGATGCCGCGAGCGCGCCGCCGCGACGTGGTCATCACCGGCGGCGGCCTGGCCGGCCTGACGCTGGCGCTGCAGTTGAAGCAGAGCTTCCCGGAACTCGACATCCTGGTCCTCGAGCGGCGCCGCCATCCGGTTCCGGAGGCGGCGCACAAGGTCGGCGAATCCACCGTCGAGATCGGCGCCCACTACTTCGCCGACGTGCTCGGGCTGAAGCGCCATCTCGAGGAACGGCAGCTGAAGAAATTCGGCTTCCGGTTCTTCGCGTCCGAGGGCCGGCGCGATGTCGATGCCGTCACCGAGATCGGCGCCAGCCGCTTCCTCTCCGTGCCGAGCTACCAGATCGACCGCGGCATCTTCGAGAACTTTCTCGCCGAGGAAGCGGCGCGCCGCGGCGTCTCGTTCGTCGACGGCGCCGTGGTGCGCGACATCACGCTCGGCACCGGCGGAGCGGTCCATCGCGTGTCGTACGGCGTCGAGGGTGACAGCCACGATGTCGAGGCACGCTGGCTCGTCGATGCCTGCGGCCGCGCCGGCCTGATCAAGAAGAAGCTCGAGCTCGCCGAGCCGAACGCGCACGACGCCAACGCCGTGTGGTTCCGCATGAAGGACCGCATCACGATCGACAACTGGTCGGACGACGCGGCCTGGCGCGCCCGCTGCGACCCGCCGGCGCGCTGGCTCTCGACCAACCATCTCGTCGGCGAAGGCTACTGGGCCTGGCTCATTCCGCTCGCCTCGGGCTCGCACTCGGTCGGCATCGTCGCCGATGCGGCGCGGCATCCGCTGGCGACCATGAACACCTTCGAGAAGGCGATGGACTGGCTCGAGGTGCACCAGCCGCGACTCTTCGACGTGCTCGACGGCCGGCGCGACCGTCTCCAGGACTTCGCCTTCTTCCGCAACTTCTCGTACGGCTGCAAGCAGGTCTTCTCCGCAGACCGCTGGGCCCTCACCGGGGAGGCGGGCCTCTTCCTCGACCCGTTCTACTCGCCCGGCAGCGACTTCATCGCCATCGCCAACACCTACATCACCGAGCTGGTCGGGCGCGACCGCGCCGGCCGGCGCCTCGATGGCCACGCCCGCCTCTACGACCAGATCTACCACTCGTTCTACGACAGCACGCTGGCGCTCTACACCGGCCAGTACGGCATCTTCGGCGACGCCGAAGTGCTGCCGGTCAAGGTGATCTGGGACTACACCTACTACTGGGGCATCCTGGCCCAGTTCTTCTTCCAGCGGCGCATCGCCGACCTGCCCGCGCTCTCGGCCCTGCGCGACGAGCTCGCGCATTGCCAGGCGCTGAACGTGGAGGTGCAGGCGCTGTTGCGCGCATGGTCGGCGGCGCGGCCGGCCGAGGCGCGCGCCAACCCGGCGGTGATGCTCGACCAGGCCGCCCTGCCGTGGTTCAGCGAGCTCAACAGGAGCCTGACCGACAGCCTCGACGACACCGCGTTTCGCGAGCGCATCCGGCACTCGACACGCCAGATGCGCGCCCTCGCCAGCGAGATCGCCGGCCGTGTCGATGCGAGCGGCACGACCTCGACGAGCTCGCTTCGACGCCTCCTCGCCGACGGTCGGCAGCATGGCGACGGCCCGGCCGGAGCGATGCTGTTCGCCGCGCCGGCCGATCCCTGCGCCGGAGCGCGCGCGGCCGCAGTGGTCGGCGCCCTGGCGCACGACGTGCAGGCCGCGGCCCTCGCGCATTGAGCCGATCACCGTCGCCTCGGCGAAGCCCTCGTCGCGGAAGAGCGCCAGCACTTGGCCGACCGACGACCGGTCGCGACTGACCAGCTGTCCGCCTCGGGTCAGCGGATCCGTGAGCAGCTCGCGTTTCGGCGATGATTCGAGCCTCCCGGGAAAGCTCCGCCATCCATGCCTGAAGCAGCGTTGTCGATCGTCGGCCTCGTCAAGCGGTTCGGCGACAAGCCGGCCGTCGACAACCTCGACCTGACGATCCCGCAAGGCGAATTCCACGCCCTGCTCGGCCCCAACGGCGCCGGCAAGACGACGACCCTGCGCATCGTCGCCGGCCTGTTGCGCGCCGACGCCGGCCGGGTCACCGTGCTGGGTCACGACGTCGCGAGCGACGGGATCGCCGCACGGCGCGTCCTCGCCTTCCTGCCCGACGATCCGCTGGTCTACGGCAAGCTCGACGCGATCGAGTACCTGGCCTTCGTGGCCGGCCTCTGGAGCCTCGATCCCGGCCTCGCCGCGGCCCGCGCGGAGGAGCTGCTGCGCTGGCTCGAGCTCTGGCCGCAGGCGCGCCAGCGTGCCGAGGGCTATTCGCGCGGCATGCGGCAGAAGCTCGCGCTGGCGGGCGCGCTGATCCACGATCCCGCGGTGCTGATCCTCGACGAGCCGCTGACCGGCCTCGACGCCGCCGCGGCGCGACAGGTGAAGGACCTGCTCCTCGAGCGCGTGCGCACCGGCACGACCGTGATCCTGACAACGCACATCCTCGAGATGGCCGAGCGGCTGGCCGAGCGCATCAGCATCATCCAGCGCGGTCGCATCGTCGCCCAGGGCAGCCTCGAGGAGCTGCGCGCGCAGGCCGAGCGTGGTGGCGGCGGCGGCACGCTGGAAGACGTCTTCCTGCAGCTCACCGCGCCTCACGCATGACGCTCCGACCGGCCTCGTGGCCGTGGCTGCTGCGCCACGAGCTGCGCCTCGCCCGGCGCCAGACCAGCCGGACGCGCGGCATCGTGCTGCTCGTTCTCGGCGGCGTGCTGTGGCTCGCCTTGCATGCCGGCGCCTGGGCGTTGCTGCGCATCGTCGGCTCCGGCGAGGCATTGCCGCCGAGCATGATCCCGATCGGCGGCGCGGTCCTCTGGATCGTCTTCACGCTGATGCTGTCGCAGGCCATCGCGATGTCGGTCAGCGTGTTCTTCGACCGCGGCGACCTCGATCTCCTGCTGTCCTCGCCTCTGCCGCCGCGCAACGTGTTCATCGTCCGGGGTCTCGGTGTCGCGGTCGGCTCGGTCGCCATCTGGGCGCTGTTGCTGACGCCGTTCGCCCACGCCGGCCTCGTCACCGGCCACGCCGCGCTGCTCTCCATCTATCCGGCGCTCGCCTCGCTCGCGCTGCTCGCCGCGGCGCTCGGCATGGCGCTGACGACCACGCTCGTCCGCCTGCTCGGCGCCCGCCGTGCACGGACGGCCGCGCAGCTGCTCGGCGCGCTGGTCGGCGCGGCGATGTTCCTGACATCGCAGCTCGGCAACCTGGTCGCCCGCGACCATCCCGGCAGCTGGCTGACGTCGTTCGTGCACTCGATGCAAGCCGACGGACCGCTCGGACCGTCGAGCCTGCTCTGGCTGCCCTTCGACGCGATGCTCGGCCAGCCGGCGGCGCTCGCCACGCTGGTCGTCGTCGGCGGCGGTGCGTTCGTGCTCGTGGTCGGCACGATGGCGCGCCGCTTCTTCGACGGCACGCAGGAATCGGCCACGGTGCCCGCGCCGATGGCGGGCACCGCGACGATCGATCCGGCGCGATTTCGAGGCCCGCCATGGCGCGTCGTCCTGGTCAAGGAGTGGAAGCTGATCGGCCGCGATCCGCAGCTCATCGCCAGCACGCTGCTGCAGTCGCTCTACATGTTGCCCATGGTCTTCGTCTGGGCCAGGCGCGCGTCGCCCGACACGGTGATCCTGCCGGGAATCGTGCTCACGGCGACGACGCTGGCGGCCGGCCTCGCCTGGCTGACCGTCACCGCGGAAGACGCGCCGGAGCTGCTCGCATCGGCGCCGGTCCCGCGTGCGCTGATGCATCGGGCCAAGCTCGCGGCCGCGGTGCTGCCGGTCTGGCTCGTGCTCTCGCCGGTGGCGCTCTATCTGCTGGCGACCCGTCCGGTCACGGCGGTGATCTTCGCCGCCTGCGTCGCCGGCGCGACCCTCGCGGTCGGCATCATCCAGCTGGCCTTGCCGCAGCGCGGCAGCCGACACGACTTGCGGCGGCGCGCCAAGGGCAACACCGCGAGCACCTTCACCGAGCTGGTCACGACCGCCGGCTGGGCGGCGCTGGCCTGGTGCCTGCTCGCCGCGCCGCGGTTCGCCCCGATCGCCGTCGTGCCGGCCATCGGCGCGCCGTTCCTCGCCTGGCTGTTCGGACGCGGCCGCCGGCGCGTCTTCGCCGACGCATGAAGCCGCCGACCTCGCCACGGTCTACCGTGACATGACGCGACGACGCTCCGGCCGCCCGCTCGACGCCGACGATCTCGCCCGCCGCGAGCCCGTCTGGAAGGCGCTCTCGACGCTCTGGCTCGGCGCCGAGCCGCGCCCGCGCGAGCTGGCCTGGATCGCCGGCGTGCTGCACGATTCGGCGTTCGAGCTCGACGAGCTGCGCGCCATCTACCTGTACGAAGTGGCGCCTGCCGTCCACGGCCACCTGCCCGACATCGCGTATCAGCGCAGCGCGTTCGACGAGCCCTGGCTCTACGGCCGGGCGCGCAGGCGGGCCGAGCGGCGCAGCGTGTGGCTGCGGCTGCGGCTCGCGTCGCCCATCGGCCGGCGCCGCATGACCTCGGCGAGCGAGCCGTACTGGAACATCGTCGTCGACCTGCTCACGCGCATGCGGGCCCGGTCGTCGGCAGCGTCGATCTCCGCCATCGACTGACCCGCCGCGGTCGTCCCTCACTCCATCGTCAGTTTCAGCTCGGCCCGCGGCGTCCAGGCGTCGCCTTCCGGCATGGTCTTCGGCGCGCCGAGAAACAGCCGGCTGGTCGGCAGCTCGCGGGTCGCGAGATAGTCGCGCACGGCGACGGCACGGCGCGTCGCCAGCTGCTGCATCGCGTCGTCGCCGACCACCACGCTGGCGATCAGCAGCGCTTCCATCTCGCCGGTCGGCAGGTCTTTCGCGAAGCCGACGATGTTCTTCGGCTTGACGATGTCGGCACGCTTGTAGACCTCCTTCAGCAGCGCCGGATACTCGGCATCGGCGACCACCACGTCGGCGGTCGGATCGGCGCCGCTCGCGATCGACTGGCGCCGCTTCTCGGCCCGCACCAGCAGCCGCAGGCGGTCGCGCTTCCAGGCATCGCGCTCGGTGGCGAGGCGGCTCTCGCCGCTGACGGTGAGGGTGAGCGCCGGCCGCTCGACGAGCGCCTGGGCGACCTTGTCGAGATTGGCCTTCGCCGCCGCCGCGAGCGTCGCGGTGCCGGGTGCGAATTCGACGGTCGAGAACGCGTCGCCGCCGCCACTGCCGATCGCCGACGACAGCAACGAGAACGGCGACGTCACGGCCTTGACGACGAGATTGACGACGACCTTCCAGATCAGGCCGCCGAGCGAGAACTGCGGGTCGTTGATCGAGCCGCTCACCGGCAGGTCGAGATCGATCACGCCGTGCCGGTCCGACAGCAGCGCGACGGCGAGCTTGACCGGCAGGCTGGCCGTGGCGCCGGGCACCTTGTCGCCGAACGCTAGCTGGTGCAGCACGATCTTGTTGCTGGCGGTCAATCGGCCGTCGGGCTGCACGACGTACGCGAGGTCGACGCTCATCTTGCCGCGCTCGATGCCGTAGCCCGAATACTTGATCGCGTACGGGGAGAGCGGCGGCAGCTCGAGATCGCGCACCGTCGCCTGCAAATCGAGCGCGAGCGGCTTGGCGAGCGGGTTGACCTTGCCGGTG
>CAZZVH010000213.1:0-6786 GCA_964657365.1 uncultured Burkholderiaceae bacterium | reverse complement strand
CCCATCATGAAATAGTTGCCGGGCGGCACCTTGCAGGTCACTCCGTCGGCACTGTAGCGGCAGTTATCGCGGAAAGGAAACTGGTTGCCCTCTTCGGACGTCCAAAACTTGCCGGACTGAGGATTAATGAGGATGTCGTGCTCGACATCGCCCAGCTTCTCCTTCCACTCCTGCGAATAGCGGCGCAATTCGTCGTCGTAGAAGCCGGGCGCCGGCCTCGCCTCGACCGGCACCAGCTGGCCGTTGAGATACAGCTGCTGGTTACGAAACGTGACTTCGTCGCCCGGCACGCCGACCACGCGCTTGATGTAGTCGACGCTGGTGTCCTGCGGATAGCGGAACACCATCACGTCGCCGTGCTGCGGCTCGTGGTTGGCGATGATCTTGGTGTTGATCACCGGCAGGCGAACGCCGTAGTAGAACTTGTTGACGAGGATCAGGTCGCCGACGAGCAGCGTCGGCTTCATCGAGCCGGACGGGATCTTGAACGGCTCGAACAGGAACGAGCGCAAGAGGAAGACGATCAGGATCACCGGGAACAGGCCGGCCGTCCAGTCAAGCCACCAGGGCTGCATGAGCAGCGCGTGCCGGGTCTCGACCGTGTTGTCGTCGACGCGGGTGATGCCCTGGCTGGCGAGCTGCTCGCGGCGGGCCGCGCTCTGAGCCTCGAAGTTCGCGACCGCGAGACGGCGGCGCGGCGCGAAATAGAAGCGCTCCGCGAGCCAGTAGCAGAACGTGACGACCGTCAGGATGAACAGCAGCAGCGAGAAGTTTCCCGACCACTTGCTGAAATACCAGCCGGCGGCGAAGACGCCGAGGCACGCGTAGAGCAAACCGGTGAGAACACCCATCAGTCGTCAGTCGTCCACTTGGAGAATGGCCAGGAAGGCTTCCTGAGGCACTTCGACAGAGCCGATCTGCTTCATGCGCTTCTTGCCGGCCTTCTGCTTCTCGAGAAGCTTCTTCTTTCGCGTGATGTCACCGCCGTAGCACTTCGCGATGACATTCTTGCGCAGGGCCTTGATTGTCTCACGCGCAATGATGTTGGCCCCGATCGCGGCCTGGATCGCGACGTCGTACATCTGCCTGGAAATCAGCTCGCGCATCTTCGCCACGACGGCACGGCCGCGGAACTGGCTCTGGCTCCGGTGGACGATGATCGACAGTGCGTCGACGCGCTCGCCGTTCAGCAGGATGTCGACCTTGACGACGTCGGCCGCCCGGTATTCCTTGAACTCGTAGTCCATCGAGGCGTAGCCGCGCGACACGCTCTTCAGCTTGTCGAAGAAGTCGAGCACGATCTCCGCCAGCGGCATCTCGTAGGTGATCATCACCTGGCGGCCGTGGTAGGCCATGTTGAGCTGGTTGCCGCGCTTCAGGTTGGCCAGCGTCATGACCGGGCCCACGTACTCCTGCGGCATGTACAGGTGCACCGTGACGATCGGCTCCCGGATCTCGGCGACGCGGCCCAGGTCGGGCATCTTCGAGGGGTTCTCGATCTGGATCACTTCGCCGCTGTTCAGGGCGACCTGGTAGACCACCGACGGCGCCGTGGTGATGAGGTTCTGGTCGAACTCGCGCTCGAGCCGCTCCTGCACGATCTCCATGTGCAGCAGGCCGAGGAAGCCGCAGCGGAAGCCGAAGCCGAGCGCCTGGCTGACCTCGGGCTCGTAGCGCAGCGACGAGTCGTTCAGCTTGAGCTTCTCCAGCGCGTCGCGGAGCTGGTCGTATTCGCTCGCCTCGGTCGGGTAGAGGCCGGCGAACACCTGCGGCTGGATTTCCTTGAAGCCGGGCAAGGCCTCGCTGGCGACGCCGCGGTTGTTCGGCAGCTTCTTCTCGAGCGTGACGGTGTCGCCGACCTTGGCCGCCTGCAGCTCCTTGATGCCGGCGATGACGAAGCCGACCTCGCCGGCCGAAAGCATGTCGCGCGGCACGGAATTCGGGGTGAAGACGCCGAGGTGCTCGGCGCCGAACACCGTGTCGCTCGCCATCAGGCGGATCCGCTCGCCCTTCGAGAGCGAGCCGTCGACCACCCGCACCAGCATGACGACGCCGACGTAGTTGTCGAACCAGGAGTCGATGATCATGGCCCGCAGCGGCGCGTCGGGATTGCCGCGCGGCGGCGGCATGCGGTGCACGACAGCCTCGAGCACCTCGATGACGCCTTCGCCGGTCTTGGCGCTGCAGGCAATCGCGTTGTCGGCGTCGATGCCGATCACGTCCTCGATCTCCGCCTTCGCGTTCTCCGGATCGGCGTTCGGCAGATCCATCTTGTTGAGCACAGGCACGACCTCGACGCCGAGATCGAGCGCGGTGTAGCAGTTGGCGACGGTCTGCGCTTCGACGCCCTGGCTGGCATCGACGACCAGCAGCGCACCCTCGCAGGCCGACAGCGACCGGCTGACCTCGTAGGAAAAGTCGACGTGCCCCGGCGTGTCGATCAGGTTCAGGTTGTAGGTCTTGCCGTCGCGCGCCTTGTAGAGGAGCGCCGCGGTCTGCGCCTTGATGGTGATGCCGCGCTCGCGCTCGATGTCCATCGAGTCGAGCACCTGCGCTTCCATCTCGCGGTCGCTGAGGCCGCCGCACAACTGGATGATCCGGTCGGCCAGCGTCGACTTGCCGTGATCGATGTGGGCGATGATCGAAAAATTGCGGATCAGATCCATGCTTGCGCGAATGCTGCGAGGAGCGTTGGGCGTCGGTGGAAACGGGCCGGCCGTTCCAGCGCGAGCTCACCTCGCGAAGCGATGTCGGAGTCCGGAAGAGGCCGCGCGGCGGCTAAAAAAAAGGCACGTCGAATGATTGACGCGCCTTCCAACAAAACGTAGTGGCAACTGCTTGTTGGGATTTTCATTGTAGTCAAAAGGACCCTGCCGCCAGCCGCGCCGTTGCTTGATTTGTTGTCGTTGCAGGGCGCCAACAGCAAAACCATCCACAGCTTATCAACATCTGCCTGTGGACGGATTGGGGGCAATTCACCTCTGCCCCAGAACAGGTCAGATCTTGTCGAGAAAAGCTGCTCTCTTATATGCGATCTGTCGGAACGCACCAATCAGATCGAGGTTAGCGTGTGCTGACTTACAAAATGCACTCACTTGGCAGGCTTCAGGATCAGGAAGGTCGCCGCCTCTCCTCGCCGGACGAGCAGCGTCACGGGCTTGGCCTTGTCCAGCTTCGCCACGGCTGCATCGAACTGCTTGCTGCCCGTGGCCTCGACGTTGTCGACCGTGATGATGATGTCGCCCGGCTGGATCCCGGCGCGCATCGCCAGCCCTTCGGCAGTGTCGACGCGGACACCGTTCTTGATCTTGAGCGCCGCCTTCTGCGCGTCGGTGAGATCGGAGACGGCGAGGCCGATCGAGCTCACCGGCACGGCCGGCTTGGCGGCATCGGGCGTCTTGCGCGCGACCGCCCGCTCCGGCTCGAGCTCGGCGACCACCACCGGGAGGTCGCGGTAGGCGCCGCGCCTGAAGACCTGCAGCGTCGCCTTGCTGCCGGGCTTGATGTTGCCGATGACGCGCGGCAGCTCGACGGAGCTGTCGACGAGACGGCTGTCGACCTTCGTGATGATGTCGCCCGGTTCGACGCCGGCCTTCTCCGACGGACCGCCGGCTTCCACGGAACGCACCAGCGCACCGGTCGGCTTGCCGAGGCCGATCGATTCCGAGACCTCGCGCGTGACGCGGTCGATGACGACGCCGATCCTGCCCCGGACGACGTGGCCGGTCGTGCGCAGCTGCTCCGACACGCGGGTCGCCTCGTCGATCGGGATGGCGAACGAGATGCCGACGTAGGTGCCCGAGCCGGTATAGATCTGCGAGTTGATGCCGACCACCTCGCCGCGCATGTTGATGAGCGGGCCGCCGGAGTTGCCCGGGTTGATCGGCACGTCGGTCTGGATCAGCGGCAGCAGGTCGCCGGTGTCGCGCGACTTGGCGCTCACGATGCCGGCCGTCACCGTGTTCTCGAAGCCGAACGGCGAGCCGATCGCCATCACCCACTCGCCGACCTTCAGCTTGCCGACATCGCCGATGCGCACGGTCGGCAGGCTGGTCGCCTCGATCTTCACCAGGGCGACGTCCGACTTCTTGTCGGAGCCGACGACCTTGGCCTTGAACTCGCGCTTGTCGGCGAGCGTGACGATGACTTCCTCGCTGCCCTCGACGACGTGCGCATTGGTCATCACGTAGCCGTCGGCGCTCAGGATGAAGCCGGAGGCGATGCCGTGCGGCTGGGCGTCGCCGTCGCCGCGCTGCGGCGCGCGCGGGCCGCCTTGCCGCGGCGGGATCGGGAAGCCGAAGCGGCGCAGCAGGTCGAGCGAATCGTCGTCCGGATCGCCGCTCGGCGCCCTGGCCACGCGGGCCCGCTCGGTCGTGCGGATGTTGACGACCGCCGGGCCGACCTTCTCGACCAGCTCGGTGAAGTCGGGCAGGCCCTGCGCCATGGCCGGCGCCGGCGCCGCGACGATCAGCGCGGTGCCGAGCACGACGGAAGCGAGACCGGCGCGCAACGCGACGGCGATCGACGGGGAAGACAACGACGGCATGCGGATTCCTAGGGCTTGCGGCGCTCGAGCGCGCCGACGAACAGTTTCAGGGTGGCGGGCGGCGTGTCGCCGACGACGGTGAGCCACCAGTCGCCGAGCGGTTGCGTCAGGGTCGAGGTGGCGCCGAGCGCGCCGAGCATGGGCTGGCCGTGCCGGCTGGCGTCGAGCGGCTCGATGAAGACAGACACGTAGGTCAGCCCATCGGAATAGATCGCCTGGATGACCGGCGGCGCCGCGGGATCGGGCGCGGCGTCGCCCATCGCTTCCATCTGCCGGCTGACGCAGCTCACCAGCCGGAAGCCGGGCGCGACCGGCCGCATCGACCAGCCTTCGGTCTCGAGACGCGTCGGTGTCAGCACAGGCTTGACGACGCGGTAGCCGTCGAGCCTGCGCATCGCCTGCACGATGCTCTCGGGCTGCGGCCGCACGCCGATGGCGACGTCGGAGAACGACGAGGTCTCGAGGACGCTGCCGTTCGCGCCGATGACATCGGCGCGCAGCAGCAGGCCCGATGCCCGATCGGCCCACAGCCGGTAGCCGTAGCGGTAGGCGTCGCGCGCCTTGACGTCGAGCACGTTGGCCTCGTGCCCGGCGACCCGGTCGAGCCCGCCTGCCTTGACGTCGTACCAGCCGGCCAGGCCGTCGTCGCCGGCCTGCAGCAGTGCCGGGAAGGAATTGAGCATGCCGCGCTGCTCGATCATCGCCACGTGGCTCGCCGGCCAGACCGTGTGGACGACGTCGTTGTGGCGGAACACCTTGCGCTGTCGGCCGTCGAGCGATTCGATGCGCTCGTACTGGTCGTGGCCTTCCGAGAAATGGACGATGCGCGCGCTGGCGACGCTGCCGCCGCCGCTGACGACGAAGGTGCCCTGGAAGTTCTGCCGGCTCGCCGCGTCGTGGATGCGCAGCAGCCAGGCCCGCATGTCGGCGGGCGCCGGTGCGGGCGGCGCCGCTGCCGGGCCGTTCGCGAGCGCCGGCACGGCGACGAACGCCAGCGCGGCGAGCGCCAACCCGGCGAGCGAGCGGGATCCCATGAGGCGCGAGCGGATGCCGCTCAGCGCGGCTCGACGTCGACCGTCGCGCTGCTCAGGAACGCCGACGGCACGCCCAGCGCCGAGGTGCCCGCGAACTGCTTGTGCGCGGCGAGGTAGCGGTCGAGGCGCGCGTCGCGCACCATGCGGGCATTCACCGCGACCGGCTGCACGTCGGCGGCGCCGCCGAGCGACACGCGCTGCAACGCTGGCTCGCCTCCCGGCGCCGCCGTCGCGGCCGCCACGGCGACCGGCCGCGAGGCCGCGGGCGACAACGGCCCGTTCGGCCCGAGCATGACGACGGTGCCGGCGACGAGCACGAAGCCGGCCGCCATGGCGCCGGAGAGCATCCAGCGCGACCGCGCGGCACTGCGTGGCGATGCGGCCGTTGGCAGCAACGGCGCCGGCGCCAGCACCACCGGCTCGCTGGCCAGCCGCGCTTGCAGGGTGAGCAGGAACAAGCGGTCGTGGCCGGCCGGCGAGCAGAGGTCTTCAGACCGGAGCACATCGCCGATCAGGTGGTAGGCGTGCCAGCTCTGCCGCGTCTCGGCGTCGCCCTTCCAGGCGGCGCAGGCGTCGGCGCATTCCCCGGCGGCGAGCTCTCCGTCGACCAGCGCCGACAGGCGCTCCGCACGATCCGATCCGTCACTCCAGCTCACCGACATGTCGCTCTCCATCCACCATCACCACGAGAGCAGCGGGCCCGATCGCCCGCCGCCATTCGATCCGTCGACCAGCGCGTCACCAGCGCTCGCCTTCCTTCGTTCCCAGCAGCGGCCGAAGCCGTGCCGCGATCGCTTCCCGGGCCCGGAAGATGCGCGAACGAACCGTGCCGATCGGACAGTTCATCAATTCGGCGATTTCCTCGTAGCTGAGACCTTCGATCTCGCGCAAGGTGATCGCCTGCCGCAACTCGTCGGACAAGTCTTCGATCGCAAAGTTCACTGCCGCGGCGATCTGTTTCGTGGCCAACACTGCGTCCGGCGTGTTGCTGTCGCTCAATTCGTTCTCGATCCGGGAGCCGTCGTCCTCGTCGTCCCTGCCGGCACGCGCCGATTCGGTGACGAGCGGATCGCGCTTGAGCTCCATCAGCGCCTTCTTCGCGGTGTTGACGGCGATCCGGTAGAGCCAGGTGTAGAACGCGCTCTCGCCGCGGAACTGCGGAATCGCGCGGTAGGCGCGGATGAAGGTCTCCTGGGCGATGTCGGG
>CAZZVH010000212.1:0-6790 GCA_964657365.1 uncultured Burkholderiaceae bacterium | reverse complement strand
CGTGCTCGCCGACGCCGGCGACGAACGCGTCGGCGAATGGCTGATCGACGGCTGCTCGGTGCTGCCGCGCGGCGCGGCGATCGACGCCATCGCCGCCGCCGCGCAGGCGGCGCTCGCCGGCCTCGTCGCGACCTCGGCCGCGTTCGCCGCCGATGCGCTGCGCTTCGAGCGCGTCGGCGAACGGCGCGACACCGCGCCGGGCGTGCTGACGCCGCGCGAGCGTCAGGTGCTGGTCGAAATGAGCCATGGCCTCGGCAACCGCGAGATCGGCGGTGCGCTCGGCATCTCGTCGCACACGGCGAAGTTCCACGTCGCGCAGATCATCGCCAAGCTCGACGCGCAGTCGCGCGCCCACGCCGTGGCGAAGGCGCTGCGCGCCGGACTGGTCGACGTCTAGGTCGGCCGGCCTTCAGCGCCGGATCAGCGGGCGCCGGTCGCGCGCAGCGCGTCGACGCCGACGGTCGCCAGCGCCTGCAGGAACCGCTCGCCCGCCGCGAGCTGCTCGAGCGTCACGAACTCGTCGGCCTGGTGCGCCTGGGCGATGTGACCGGGACCGCAGACCACGGTCGGGATGCCGGCGCGCTGGAACAGCCCGGCCTCGGTGCCGAAGGCGACCAGCGTCGTCTCGCGCGCCTGCGCCAGGCGGCCCGCCAGCAGCACCGCGACATCGTCCGGCCGCGCCAGGAACGACGGCGCCTCGCAGATCGTTTCGAAGCGGATCCCGGCCTCCGGCGCGACGGCGCGCATCGCCGGCTCCAGCGACGCGGCGAAAGCCAGCACCTCGGCCTGGAAATCGGCCGCGTCGCTTCCCGGGATGTTGCGGAACTCGTAGTGGAAGCGACAGTCGGCCGGCACGATGTTGTCGGCGATGCCGCCTTCGATGACGCCGACCGAGCCGGTCGTGTAGGGCACGTCGAAGCCTTCGTAGCGCGTGCCGTCTCTCCAGCGTTCCGACATGTCGGCGATCTTGCCGATCACGCGCGCGCCGACCTCGATGGCGTTGACCGATTGCGGCGTCAGCGACGAATGCGCGGCATGGCCCTTGATGCAGCAGCGCCAGCGGTACACGCCCTTGTGCGCCAGCGCCGGCACCATGCCGGTCGGCTCGCCGACGATGCAGGCGAGCGGCGCGATGCCGCGTTCGCGCAGGTCGGCGATGAGCCGCGGTGCGCCGAAGCAGCCGACCTCCTCGTCGTAGCTGAAGGCCAGGTGCACCGCGAAGGGCAGGTCGGCGGACAGATAGGCCGGCACCTGCGCCAGCGCCAGGCCGATGAAGCCTTTCATGTCGGCGCTGCCGCGGCCGTACAGGCGGCCGTCGCGCACATCGGCGCCGAGCGGGTCGACCGACCAGTCCTGCCCGTCCCACGGCACGGTGTCGGTGTGGCCCGAGACGATCACGCCGGCCGGCTTGCCTTCGCCGACCGTGGCGAACAGGTTCGCCTTCTTGCCCGAATCGTCGAAGGTGAGCGTGCTCGCCACGCCGTGCCGCGCCAGCTCGTCGCGCACGAAATGGATGAGCTCGAGATTGGAGTTGCGGCTGACGGTGTTCATGCGCACCAGCGTGCGGGCCAGCGCGAGGGCGTCGGCCGACAGCGCGGGAGTCGTGGCGGAAGCGGTCTGGAGGTCCATCGGTGCAATATAGCGGCTGGTCACGCCAGCTTCCCGACATGACGACAACCGATCCCATTATCGAGCCGATGACCGATCCGATCACCCGCGCCGACATCGAGGCGGCGCGCCGCCGCATCACCGTCGACGTCCGGCATACGCCCCTCCTGCGCGTGGCCGGCCGGCAGCTCGGGATCGACTGCGCCGAGCTCTGGCTCAAACTCGAACATCTGCAGGTGGGCGGCAGTTTCAAGGCGCGCGGCATGTTCAACCGCATGCGCGCCAGCACGCTGACCGACGCCGGCGTGGTCGTCGCTTCCGGCGGCAACGCCGGCATCGCCGTCGCCGTGGCGGCGAAGGCGATGGGCGTGCGTTGCGAAGTGTTCGTGCCGGAGACCTCGAGCCAGGCCAAGCGCGACAGGCTCGTCGCGCTGGGCGCCGTGCTCGTCGTGCATGGCGCCAGCTACGCCGACGCGTTGGCGGCGAGCCTCGCCCGCCAGGCGCAGACAGGCGCGCTGCTGATGCACGCCTACGACCAGCGCGAGGTCGTGATCGGCGCCGCGACGCTGGCGGCAGAAGTGGAAGACGACGCGGGCGTTCCCGATCGGGTGCTGGTGAGCGTGGGCGGGGGCGGATTGATCGCCGGCGTCGCCGCGTGGTTCCAGGACCGGTGCTGGATCGATGCGCTGGAGCCGGAGCTCGCGCCGACGTTGTTCCGTGCGCGAGAGGCGGGCCGGCCGGTCGATGTGGATGTCTCCGGCATCGCGGCGGATTCGCTCGGCGCGCGAAGAGCGGGCGGCATTGCCTGGAACGTGACGCAGCAGTACGTGAATGCAGCGCATTTGTTGACCGACGCCTCGATCCGGTCGGCGCAGCAGGCCCTGTGGAACGACCTCAGGCTGGCGGTCGAGCCGGCGGCCGCCTTGCCGCTGGCCGCGCTGCAGGCCGGGATCGTCGCGCCGCGCCGCGAGGAGCGCGTGCTACTCGTGATCTGCGGCGCGAACCTCGACCTGTCGTCGCTCGGCCAAGACGAACGCTCGCCGCCTTCCGGCCAGACCACTCGGTCCTCGTCGCCCAGCTAGACGACTCAACCCTCGTCGTCTTCCTCGTCGTCGTCGCTCGACTCGTCGGCCAGCGACTCGATGGAATCGTCGCCGGCATCGATCGAATCTGCCGAGTCGAGCGCATCCTTCGAGCGGGCGATGCGGTCGGGCCCGATGTCGGCGCCGTCGCGGGCGCCTTCAGGCACGGCCGACGCACGTTCGCCCGTTCCGCCGGAATCGCTGTCGCTCTCGGTGTCGACAGGCATGGCACCGCCCATCTCGCCTTCTTCGGTATCGGTCTTCAGGCGCGTGGCGCCCTGGATGTCGCTGCCGCTGTCGGACGTGTCGCTGGGGCCGAGCACGTCGGCCGCGCGGCCCTCGGCCTGCTTGGGTGCGCGCTCGCCACCGAGGATGCTGCTTTGTGACATGGGGGCTCCTGACTCGCTGGAAAGTGGAAGAGGCCATCGTGCAGCAAGCGAGGTGCCGGACGGGTCATCCCCCGGCCGACGTCATGGTCGGACACCGCCGCGTCCGGCGGGTCCACCGACCGCTGCGCTCAGACCCGCTCGACGACGATCGCGATGCCCTGGCCGACCCCGATGCACATCGTGCAGAGCGCGTAGCGGCCACCGCCGCGGTGCAACTGGTTGACCGCGGTCGTCACCAGCCGGGCGCCGCTGGCGCCGAGCGGATGGCCGAGCGCGATCGCGCCGCCGTTGACGTTGACGCGCGCATCGTCGTCGGCGAGGCCGAGATCGCGCAGCACCGCCAGCCCCTGCGCCGCGAACGCCTCGTTGAGCTCGATCACGTCGATCTGCGCCAGCGCGAGCCCCGTGAGCGCGAGCACCTTGCGCGTCGCCAGGGCAGGGCCCATGCCCATGATCCGCGGCGCCACGCCGGCCGTCGCCATGCCGATGACGCGGGCCCGCGGCGTCAGGCCGTGCCGAGCCGCCGCCGCTTCGCTCGCCAGCAGGAGCGCGCAGGCGCCGTCGTTGACGCCCGACGCGTTGCCCGCAGTGACGCTGCCGTCCGGCCGGACCACGCCCTTCAGCTTCGCGAGCGCATCGAGACTGGTGTCGCGCGGGTGCTCGTCCCTGGCGACGACGATCGGCTCGCCCTTCTTCTGCGCGATCGTCACCGGCGTGATCTCGGCGTCGAAGAAGCCGCTCTTCTGCGCCGCCACCGCCTTCTGCTGCGAGGCCAGCGCCATCCTGTCCTGCGCGTCGCGCCCGATCCCGAATTCGGTGGCGACGTTCTCCGCCGTCTCCGGCATCGAATCGACGCCGTACATCTCCTTCATCGCCTTGTTGACGAAGCGCCAGCCGATCGTCGTGTCGTAGACCGCGTTGCTGCGCGAGAACGCACTCTCCGCCTTGGGCATCACGAAGGGCGCGCGGCTCATGCTCTCGACGCCGCCGGCGATCATCAGCTCCGCCTCGCCGCTGCGGATCGCCCGCGCCGCCGTGCCGACCGCATCCATGCCCGAGCCGCACAAGCGGTTGATGGTCGCGCCGGGCACGCCGATCGGCAGCCCCGCCAGCAACGACGACATCCGCGCGACGTTGCGGTTGTCCTCGCCGGCCTGGTTGGCGCAGCCGTAGAGCACGTCGGCCACGGCGTCCCAGTCGACCTTCGCATTGCGCGCCATCAGGGCCTTGATGGGGATCGCCCCGAGGTCGTCGGCGCGGACGGAGGACAACGCACCGCCGTAGCGACCGAAGGGCGTGCGGATGGCGTCGCAGATGAAGGCTTCGGTGAGGTTCATGTCGGGTGGTCTCCGGGGGAGGATGTTCTAGACGCCAGGGCACAGTGGTGCAAGACCATCACGCGAGCGGGAGAAGCCGGGCACCCGTGACGGCCTGCAGGCCCGCGAAGTCGAGGCCGTCGGCCATGGCGACGACGGCGAGACCGCGTGGCGTCACGTCGATGACGGCGAGATCGGTGTAGATGCGGGCGACGCAGGCGACGCCGGTGAGCGGGTAGGTGCAGCGGTCGACGACCTTGTGCTCGCCGGACTTGGTGGTGTGCTCCATCATCACGAAAGTCTTCTTCGCGCCGATGGCGAGGTCCATCGCGCCGCCGACCGCGGGGATCGCGTCGGCGGCGCCGGTGTGCCAATTGGCGAGGTCGCCGGTGGCGGAGACCTGGAAGGCGCCGAGGACGCAGACGTCGAGGTGGCCGCCGCGCATCATCGCGAAGCTGTCGGCGTGGTGGAAGAACGAGCCGCCGGGCAGCAGCGTCACGGGTTGCTTGCCGGCGTTGATGAGATCGAAATCCTCGTGGCCTTCGGCCGGCGCCGGGCCCATGCCGATGACGCCGTTCTCGCTGTGCAGGATCACCTCGCGGCCGGCCGGGAGATGGTTGGCGACCAGCGTCGGCTGGCCGATGCCGAGGTTGACGACGGCGCCGTCGGGAATGTCGTCGGCGACCAGCGCCGCCATCTCGGCGCGGCTCCATTTGCGCACTGTCATTCTGCACCTCCGGCTGTCCTGCCGCTCGGCTTCGTCGCGCCGCTGAAACCGCCGGCGGTGGTGGCGACGCGCGGGATCTTCACGACGCGCTGCACGAAGATGCCGGGCGTGACGACGGCCTCCGGGTCGAGCGCGCCGAGCTCGACGATCTCGTGCACGGTGGCGATCGTCGTGGTCGCGGCCATCGCCATCACCGGGCCGAAGTTGCGCGCCGTCATGCGGTAGACGAGATTGCCCCAGCGGTCGCCGCGCTCGGCCTTGATGAAGGCGTAGTCGGCGTGGATCGGCGCTTCGAGCACGTACATGCGGCCGCCGATCTCGCGCGTTTCCTTGCCCTTGGCCAGCTCGGTGCCGTAGCCGGTGGGCGAGAAGAAGCCGCCGATGCCGGCGCCGGCGGCGCGGATGCGCTCGGCGAGATTGCCCTGCGGCACCAGCTCGAGCTCGATCCTGCCGCTGCGATAGAGCGCGTCGAAGTGGTGGCTGTCGGCCTGGCGCGGGAACGAGCAGATGATCTTCCGGACGCGCCCGGCGGCGAGCAGCGCCGCCAGCCCGCCGTCGCCGTTGCCGGCGTTGTTGTTGACGATGGTCAGGTGGCCGGCGCCCTGCGCGAGCAGCGCGTCGGTCAGCTCGTTGGGCAGGCCTGCGGTGCCGAAGCCGCCGATCATCACGGTGGCGCCGTCCGGCACGTCGGCGACGGCGGCCTCGAGACTGGCGACTTCCTTCTGGATCATCGTTTCATCGTACACGCCGGGCACGTGACCCGGCGGCGATGCCGGAAATGACGAAAGCGCCCCGGAGGGCGCCTTCAGTCTCTTGCTCTTGGCGGCCGCGACGAGCGCGGCCGTTGCTGGATGCCCTGGATCAGCGGACGCTTCCCCGGCGGATCAGGTTGACGATGGCCAGCAGGATGACCGCGCCGAGCAGCGACAGGCCGAGCCCGGCGACGCTGAAATCGTTGGTGTTGATGGTGCCGGCGCCGAACATCGGCGACAGGAACCAGCCGCCCAGCATGGCGCCGACGATGCCGACGACGACGTTGAGGATGACGCCCTGCTGCGCGTCGGTGCGCATGATCATGCTCGCGACCCAGCCGATGAGACCGCCGACGACGAGCCAGATGATGAAGTTCATGTTGCGATCCTTGCGACGTGTGGTGGGGCGCCGCTCGGCGACCCTCGCTTCACGACGGGGCGAAGGTTAGCCTTGGCGACCGCACCCCGCATCGGGCCACCGACGCGAGCTGGCGTGGGCGGCGTCCTACGTCGACGAACTGTCGCTCAGAAGCCGCCGAAAGCCAGCGCGCCCTGGTAGGCGCCGAGCAGCACCGCGCTGACCGCGACGTGCGCCGCGACATGACGCGGGCCGTGGTCGAAGCGCAGCCCGCAGCGCGTGCCGATGGTCGCCCAGGCGATGACGACCAGCAGCGCACCGGCGTCGACGCTGTCGAGCGGGTGGCCGCTGGCCTTGGCCAGGCCGGCGATGGCGATCCAGGCTCCGATCGCCATCACGGCTGCGGCCGTGATTTCGGCGAACGAAGGTTTGCGCAGGGCGATGCCGAGGAGTTGCATGGGGCGTGCGATGTCGATGACAGTGCCGCCGAGCGTAGCGGCGCTGCCCCGGCTGCGAACTGCGGAACAAGACCGTGGAGCCATGGCAATTCGTCCGGAC
>CAZZVH010000211.1:0-6822 GCA_964657365.1 uncultured Burkholderiaceae bacterium | reverse complement strand
CGGAGCGCGGCGCGCACGTGCTCGCGGTCGACGTCCCCTCCGGCCTCGATGCCGATCGGGGTCGGCCGCTCGGGGATGCCTGTGTCGTCGCCCATGACACGTTGACGCTGCTGGGCGCCAAGCCCGGCCTCTTCACGAGCGCCGGCCGCGACTTCGCCGGCACGGTCTGGATCGATCGCCTCGGCATCGACGACACGACGGTGGCGGCCGGCTCGTGGCTCGTCGGCCGGGGCGAGCTGCGACACGATGCCACGCCGCGCCTGCAGGCGCAGCACAAGGGCAGCTTCGGCGATGTCGCCGTGGTCGGCGGGGCGGCCGGCATGCAGGGCGCCGCATGGCTCGCCGCCCGGGCCGCCCACGCCGCCGGCGCAGGCCGTGTCTTCGTCGACCTGCTCGGTGATCCGTCGAAGGGCATGGGGCTCGACCCGCAACGGCTGGAGCTGATGGCGCGCCACGGCTGGTGGCAAGGGCCCCCCGCCGCCGTCGCCGAAGCGACAGTGGTGTGCGGCTGCGGCGGCGGCGACGACGTCCGCGCCGCGCTGCCGCGCCTGCTGTCCCTGGCGACGCGGCTGGTGCTCGATGCCGACGCACTGAACGCGATCGCGGCCGACTCCGCATTGCAAGCCCTGCTCTCGGCGCGTGCGAAGCGCTCTCTCGGCACGATCCTGACGCCCCACCCGCTCGAGGCAGCCCGACTGCTCGGCAGCACGACGAAGGCGGTCCAGGGCGACCGGCTTCACGCGGCGATGGAGCTGGCGCGACGCTACCGCGCCGTTGTCGCCTTGAAGGGTTCGGGAACGATCGTCGCGGCCCCGGACGGGGTGCCGTTCGTCAACGCGACCGGCAACGCATCGCTGGCGACCGCAGGCACCGGCGACGTCCTCGCCGGCTGGATCGGGGGCCGCTGGGGTGCGCAGCGACCGGCCATCGACGTCGCTTTGCAGGGCGTGGTCGAGCACGGTGCCGCGGCCGAGCCGGAACTGCCCGGTGCCATGCGTGCCGGAGACCTCGTCGAGGCGCTGTACCGCCTGTCTCGCCTGCCTCGACGTTGACGGCTAGCCGTGCGCCCGCATGGCCTTGCCGATCTCCAGCGTGCCCTGCGCCGCACCCGACTCCGGAACGCTCTCGCCGTCGCGGCGCGAGACGTCGTCCCAGCGCGCGGCGATGCGCTCCGCGGCGTCGTCGGGGTGGCCGACATGGATGCCTTCGGTGAGCGTCACGTAGGCACGCTCGAAGGCGCCCGCACCGGCGCAGAGGATGGTCCGCGTCGGCGCGTCGTCGGCGACCAGCGCGATCAGGCCGGGCGTGACCACCTGCGGTTCGAGAAGCGCCAGCACCGCCGGCGGCATGAGGTGCTCGGTCATGCGCGTCGCCGCGGTCGGTGCCAGGCAGTTGACCCGGATGTCGTGCTTCGCGCCTTCGATCGAGAGCGTCCGCATTAAGCCGACGAGCGCCATCTTCGCGGCGCCGTAGTTGGCCTGGCCGAAATTCCCGTACAGGCCCGACGAGGACGTCGTCATGACGATGCGACCGTAGTTGCGCGAGCGCATCGTCTCCCAGACGGCCTTCGTGCAGTGCACGGCGCCCATCAGGTGGACGTCCACCACGAGCCGGAAGTCGGCGAGCTCCATCTTGGCGAAGCTCTTGTCGCGCAGGATGCCGGCGTTGTTGACCAGGATGTCGACGCGGCCCCACTCGCGCAGCGCCTCGTCGACCATGGCCTGCACCGCTGCGAAGTCGGTGACCGACGCGCCGTTGGCGATCGCCTTGCCGCCGGCCGCGCGGATCTCCTCGGCCACGGCTTCCGCGGCGGCGGACGCGCCGCCGCTGCCGTCGAGGGCGCTGCCGAGGTCGTTGACGACCACCGACGCGCCTCGCGCCGCCAACGCGAGGGCGTGCTGCCTGCCCAGGCCGCCGCCAGCACCGGTGACGATCGCCACCCGTCCATCGAATCGAATCGTCATGTCCTGCCTTTTCTGGAAACGGATGCGGCTAGCGGCGCGTCGGCCCGCGCGGCGCGGCGCGGGCGCCGGCCTTGCGTGTCGCCGGCTTGCCGGCGCGCGACGGCCGGGTCTGGGCACTCGAGCGGGCCCTCGCCTTGGCCGCCTTGGTGACGGCCTTGACGGCGCGGTCGGCCTGCTTCAAGGCCACGATCTCGGTCGTCGCCGCGACGTCGGCGCCGGCCTTGTCGCGGCGGCCGCGAACCAGCGCCGCCTCCTCGCCGTCGCGGACCAGGCGGAAATCGATCTTGCGGCCATCGAGGTCGACGCGGCTCACCTGCACGCGCACGCGGGTGCCGACGACGAAGCGCATGCCGCTGCGCTCGCCGCGCAGCTCCTGCTTGATCTCGTCGAACCGGTAGTACTCGCCGCCGAGCTCGGTGACGTGCACCAGGCCTTCGACGTAGAGGCCGTCGAGCGTGACGAACAGGCCGAAGCTGGTGACGGCCGTGACCGCGCCGCCGAACTCCTCGCCGAGATGCTCGCGCATGTAGCGGCACTTGAGCCAGGCCTCGACGTCGCGCGACGCTTCGTCGGCCCGCCGCTCGTTGGCGCTGCAGTGCGCCCCGGCGATCTCCCATGCCTCCAGCTCGCCGCCCGGAACCAGGATCGGCGCCGACGGATTGCCGCCCTTCGCGCTCTTCTTCGCCGGCCTCGAATTGACCGCCGAGGTGGCGATCGTTCGCGCCTTCAGCACGTAGCGCTTGCCGTCGATCAGCGCCTTGATGACGCGGTGCACCAGCAGATCCGGGTAGCGCCGGATCGGGCTGGTGAAGTGCGTGTAGGCCTCGTAGGCCAAACCGAAGTGGCCGCTGTTGGTGCCGGTGTAGATCGCCTGCTGCATCGAGCGCAGCAGCATCGAGTGGATCTGCGCCGCATCGACACGGTCCTTGGTCGCGTGGGCGATGACCTGGTATTCGGCCGGCTTCGGATCGTCGCTGATCGACAGGCCCAGGCCGAGCGCCTTGAGATAGTTCTGCAGCAGCGTCTTCTTCTCCGGCGTCGGACCTTCGTGCACGCGGAACAGCGCCGGGTGCTTGGCGCGCTCGATGAAGTCGGCCGAGCAGACGTTGGCCGCCAGCATCGATTCCTCGATCAGCCGGTGCGCCTCGGTGCGGGTGCGCGGCACGATCCGGTCGATGCGGCCGTTCTCGTCGCACACGATCTGCGTCTCGGTGGTCTCGAAGTCGATCGCGCCGCGCCGGGCGCGTGCTTTCAGCAACGCCCGGTAGACGTCGTGCAGGTCCAGCAGGTGCGGCACCAGCGTCTTGCGCTTCGCCGCTTCCGGCCCGCGCGTGTTGGCGAGGATCGCGGCCACTTCGGTGTAGGTGAAGCGTGCCGCCGAGCGGATCACGGCCGGAAAGAACTGGTAGGCATAGATGTCGCCTTCCGACGTGATCAGCATGTCGCAGACCATCGCCAGCCGCTCGACCTCGGGGTTGAGCGAGCAGAGGCCGTTCGACAGCTTTTCCGGCAGCATCGGGATGACCCGGCGCGGGAAGTAGACGGAGGTGGCCCGTTCGTAGGCATCGGTGTCGATGGCCTCACCCGGACGCACGTAGTGGCTCACGTCGGCGATCGCGACGACGAGCCGCCAGCCGTTCGAGGTCTTCGATCGGCCGAGCTTGGCCGGTTCGCAGTACACGGCGTCGTCGAAGTCGCGTGCGTCCTCGCCGTCGATGGTGACCAGAGCGACGTCGGTGAGATCGACCCGGCCCTTGCGGTCGGCCGGCCGGATCGCATCGGGCAACCCGGCCGCCTGCTCCAGCGTGGCCTCGGAGAAGATGTGCGGCACTTCGTACTTGCGCACCGCGATCTCGATCTCCATGCCGGGATCGTCGATCTCGCCGAGCACTTCGGTGACGCGGCCCAGCGGCTGCGAATGCAGCGAGGGCGACTCGGTCAGCTCGATGGCGACGACCTGCCCTGCCGTGGCGCCGGCGATGGCGTTGCGCGGAACGATGATGTCCTGCCCGTAGCGCTTGTCTTCGGGGGCGACCAGCCAGATGCCGCTCTCGTGCAGCAGGCGGCCGATGATCGGCGCCTTCTTGCGCTCGAGGATCTCGAGGACGCGGCCCTCCGGGCGGCCCTTCTTGTCGTAGCGGATGACACGCGCCTTGACATGGTCGCGGTGCAGGACCGAGCGCATCTCCTGCGGCGACAGATAGAGGTCCGGCAGCGCGCCTTCGCGCACGACGAAACCATGGCCATCTCGATGGCCTTGAACGATGCCCTCGACTTCGGCCATGAGCTCGGCGCCGACAGCTGCGGGGGTGGTGGATGAAATTGCTTTGATGATAAAGTCCGTGGTTGCCTGAGATGCCCAGGTGGCGGAATTGGTAGACGCACTAGTTTCAGGTACTAGCGGGTAACTCCGTGGGGGTTCGAGTCCCTTCCTGGGCACCAAGAAGAATGAAGAAGATAGCAAAAGCCCGCACCTGCGGGCTTTTTGTTGTGCGCGACGGCTGACGCGTCTCGTGCGGCGGCTGCGTCGTCGGCATCAGATGACGAACTTCTTCGCCAGGCCGTCGGGGCGAAGGTCGTCGTACTCCTCGAACGGCTGATGGATCCACGGGCTCGTGGTCAGCAGCTCGACGTGATAGTCCGGCTGGTAGGTCGAGACGCCCTTGGTCCACAGCACGGCCGAGCGCAATTCGCTGATCGACGGCATCCCGCGCAAGCGGTCGACCACGGCCCGCAGGGTGACGCCGGAATCGGCGAGATCGTCGACCAGCAGCACCCGGCCGGCGAGCTCCCCCTTCGGCAGCGTGATGTACTTGGCCATGTCGAGCCGGCCCTGGATCGTGCCGGCCTCGGCCCGGTACGAGCTCGTCGACATGATCGCCAGGGGCTTGTCGAAGACGCGCGAGATCACGTCGCCGGGCCGCATGCCGCCACGCGCGAGGCACAGGATCTGGTCGAACTCCCAGCCCGACGCATGGATCTTGAGCGCCAGCCGCTCGATCAGCATGTGGTATTCGTCCCAGGAGACGTAGAGATGTTTGCCGTCGTCGGTGAGCATGCGTGGTGGAGTTGAAAAGGCGATGAAGAGGCGACGGACTACGCAGCCAGTCGACGCGGCGCGGCCGAATCCGGATCGTAGGGATGGCGGAGCAGGATCGTGTGGTCGCGGTCGGGTCCGGTCGACACCATGTCGATCGGTGCGCCGATGAGCTCGGACACGCGCTCGAGATAGCGGCGTGCGTTCAGCGGCAGCGCGTTCCACTGCGTGACGCCGAACGTGCTGTCGCTCCAGCCCGGGAAGGTCTCGTAGATGGGGACGCACGCGACGATGTCATCGGCGTCGAGCGGAAGAATGTCGATCCGCTCGCCACGCAGCTCGTAGCCGACGCAGACCTCGATCTCCTTCAGCCCGTCGAGCACGTCGAGCTTGGTGATGCACAGGCCCGAGATGCCGTTGATGATGATCGAGCGCTTCAGCAGCGCCGCGTCGAGCCAGCCGCAGCGCCGCGCCCTGCCGGTGACGGTGCCGCGTTCCTGGCCGACGGTCGAGAGGTGGTGGCCGATCGTGCCGGGCGTGTCGATCGGCAGCTCGGTCGGGAACGGGCCGCCGCCGACGCGCGTGGTGTAGGCCTTGGTGATGCCGAGGATGTAGTGGAGCATGTCGGGCCCGACGCCCGAACCCGCCGATGCGTTGCCGGCGACGCAGTTGCTCGACGTCACGAACGGATAGGTGCCGTGGTCGATGTCGAGCAAGGTCCCTTGCGCGCCTTCGAACAGGATGTTGTCGCCGGCACGGCCGGCGTTGTAGAGCGTGTAGCCGACATCGCCGATCATCGGCCGCAGGATCTCGCCCAGGCGCATCGCCATCTCGAAGATCGGCTCGAACGCGAGCGCCTCGCCATGCAGGTAGCCGACCAGCGCGAAGTTGTGCAGCGTCACCAGTTCGCGCAGCTTGGCGGCGAAGCGCTCCGGATGCTTGAGGTCCTGGACCCGAAGCGCCCGACGGGCGACCTTGTCCTCGTACGCAGGGCCGATGCCCTTCCCCGTCGTGCCGATCTTGCCGGCGCCGCTCGATTCACGCTGCCTCTCGCGCGCCTTGTCGACCTCGACGTGGAACGGCAGGATCAGCGGGCACGACTCGCTGATCAGCAGGCGCGACCGGACGTCGAGGCCCATCTTCTCGAGCCGTTCGATCTCGCCCAGCAGGTGCAGCGGATCGACGACCACGCCGTTGCCGATGAAGCAGGCGACGCCGTCGCGCATGATCCCCGACGGAATCAGCTGGAGCGCCGTCTTGACGCCGCGGATGACCAGCGTGTGCCCGGCGTTGTGGCCGCCCTGGAAGCGGACCACCGCCTGCGCGTGGTCGGTCAGCCAGTCGACGACCTTGCCCTTGCCTTCGTCGCCCCACTGGGTGCCGACGACGACGACATGGCGGCCGCGTCCCGTTGCATTCATCGTGTGTCGTCCATGGCGAAATGAGGTGGATGGGGCCGACCGGCGGTCATTGCACGGTCCACTGGCCGCGATGGTCGACGAGCGACCGGTCGAAGACCATGCCGGACTCGCCGGCGCTGTCGCCCGGCAACTCGCTGACGACCACTTCGCCTCGCGATCGGAGCTCCCGGACCCGGTCGCGCAGACGGGCGTCGCCGGCGCAGGGCGCGCGGATGGCCGTGCGGGCAGGCCGCGCCGGCGCGAGCATCGCCAGCTCCTTGACGTCGAGTCCGAAGCCGACGGCCGGGCGGACCCGGCCGAAGATCGCGCCGACCTCGTCGTAGCGGCCGCCGCGTGCGACTTCGTGGCTGGCGCCTTCGGTATACGCAGCGAAGCGCAGGCCGCTGTAGTAGGCGTAGCC
>CAZZVH010000210.1:5890-6841 GCA_964657365.1 uncultured Burkholderiaceae bacterium | reverse complement strand
CGAGTTGCACGGCGTCAGCTCGCTGAAAGTATTGCAGATGCCGATCACCGGCCGCCCGTCGAACTGGTCGTGCGGGACGCCCTTGCCCTTGACCCAGCTGCGGTAGTTGAAGCCGTCGCGGTCCTGGCGGCCGAACCACTGCTGGCTGCGCAGGTCCTCGGGCTTGCGTCTCGGTTTGTCGTGATCACTCATGCCGCTCTCTCGTCATTGGACTGTCTTCCCGGCGCAGGCCGGGACCCAATTACCACGATGGTTGCCGAAGCAAGCAAATCGGTCCCGGCCTTCGCCGGGTGACAGCGATCGCGATCATTCCTTCACCGACCCCGTCAGCCCCGACACGTAGTACTCGACGAAGAACGAGTACACGAATGCGACCGGCAGCGAGCCGAACAGCGCGCCGGCCATCAGCGGTCCCCATTGATAGACGTCGCCCTGCACGAGTTCGGTGACGACGCCGACCGGCATCGTCTTGTATTCCGACGACGAGATGAACGTCAGCGCGTAGATGAACTCGTTCCACGACAGCGTGAACGCGAAGATGCCGGCCGAGATCAGGCCGGGCACCGCGAGCGGCAGCACGATGCGCGTCAGGATCTGCCAGCGGCTCGCGCCGTCGATCAGCGCGCACTCCTCGAGCTCGAACGGGATCGACCGGAAGTAGCCCATCAGCAGCCACGTGCAGAACGGGATCAGGAACGTCGGATAGGTGAGGATCAGCGCAAGGCGCGAGTCGAACAGTCCGAGCTTGAACACGACGTTGGCCAGCGGGATGAAGAGGATCGTCGGCGGCACCAGGTACGCGAGGAAGATGCCGAGCCCGACGTGTTTCGCGCCCTTGAAGCGCAGCCGCTCGATCGCGTAGGCCGCCATCACCGACGCGGCCAGCGAGAACGCCGTCGCCACCACCGACACCAGCACCGTGTTCCACATCCACGCGGGGAACTCGGTCTT
>CAZZVH010000210.1:4823-5880 GCA_964657365.1 uncultured Burkholderiaceae bacterium | reverse complement strand
ATCACCCCGATCAGGGCGATGATGGTGAACTCGGTCTTGAACAGCAGCGTATGGACGTGCGCCAGCGTCGGGTTGATGACCCAGAACGGATTGCCTTCGCGCGAGAGCAGCTCGGCATCCGGCTTCACCGCGGTGATCGCCATCCAGTAGAACGGGAACAGCAGCACGAGCAGGAACACGATCAGCGGCAGGTAGGCCGTCATGAAGATGCGCCAGCGCGTGTCGAGGAAGCCCATCCCCGCGGTGTCGGTCCCGTCCTTCACTTGTCCGTGCCTCCCTGTTGCCACGTGCGTCGCTGCAGGCCGAAGAAGCTGAACAGGATGGCGGCCAGCAGGAACGGCACCATCGCGATCGAGATCGCCGCGCCCTCGCCGAGCGCGCCGCCGTTGATGGCGCGCTGGAACGCGAGCGTCGCCATGAGGTGCGTCGCGTTCAGCGGACCGCCGCGCGTGATCACGTAGATCAGCTGGAAGTCGGTGAACGTGAACAGCACCGAGAACGTCATCACGACCGCGATGATCGGCGTCAGCAGCGGTAGCGTGACGTGCATGAACTGCTGGCGCCGCGATGCGCCGTCGATCGCCGACGCCTCGTAGTACGACGGCGAGATGGTCTGCAGCCCGGCCAGCAGCGTGATGGCCACGAACGGCACGCCGCGCCACACGTTGGCCGCGATCACCGCGAAGCGCGCATTCCACGGCGAGCCGAGGAAGTCGATGTACTGGTCGATCAGTCCCAGCTTGACCAGCGCCCAGCTGATGATCGAGAACTGCGAGTCGTAGATCCACCAGAAGGCGATCGCCGAGAGCGCCGTCGGCACGATGTAGGGCAGCAGGATGACGGCGCGAAAGAAAGTCTTGAAGCGGATGTTGCGGTTGAGCAGCAGCGCCAGCCAGAGGCCGAGCACGAACTTCAGCACGCTCGCCACGAAGGTATAGAAGAGCGTGTTGAAGAGTGCCAGCCGCGTGACCGAATCGCCCCACAGGAACTCGTAGTTCTCCAGCCCGACCCACACGCCCGGCCGCCCGACCTTGGCGTCGGTGAAGCCCAGCCACAC
>CAZZVH010000210.1:0-4813 GCA_964657365.1 uncultured Burkholderiaceae bacterium | reverse complement strand
GCCGAGCCCGAGCGGGTACGTCAGGAACAGCAGCAGCAGGATCGCAGCCGGCAGCATGAACAGCAGCCCCAGCATGTTCCGGCTGTTCTGCAACCGATCCAGAAACGTCATGAATCCATCACCCAGTCACGACAGGCAATAGCGAGCGAAGCGAAGCAAGCCTTCGGCTCGCGGATGCGAGCCGGGGCCGAGTCGAGGGACGCGCCAGCGAAGCGCAGCGCGATCCCTCGAACGAGGCCCGGTGGAGACGTCGCCCCACCGGGGCGTCGTCACACCTTGTAATAGCGCTCTGCGCGCTTCTGGGCGCGCTCCATGGCTTCCTTGACCGTCTTGGAGCCGCTCGCCGACTCGGCCACCATGTTGACGACGATGAAGTCGGCGGCGGCGCCCGCCGAGGCGTAGCCCAGCTTGCCTGCATAGCCGGCCGGCCGCAGGTTCTTCACCGAATCGCGGTACGGCTCGTTCTTCGGATCGGCCGTCCACACGGGGCTCTTCGCATAGGCCGCCAGCGGCGCCGCCACATAGCCCTGCGCGCCCGACAGCCAGGCATCGAACTGTTCCTGCTCCATCATGAACGCGAGGAAAGCCTTGGCCGCCTGCGGATACTTCGTGTACTTCATGACCATCTGGTTGAAGTACAGGTGCGACTCGGTCGGCACGCCGACAGGGCCGATCGGGAAGGCGGCGTGCTGGATGTCGAGCGCCATTTCCTTCAGCTTCGGGTCGGGCGAGTTCTTGGCCGCGACATAGATCGAGATGCCGTTGTTGGTGACCGAGATCTGGCCGTCGAGGAAGGCCTTGTTGTTGTTCGGGTCGAGCCACGACAGCGTGCCGGGGATGAACGAGGCGTAGAGCTCCTTGCCGTACTCGAGCGCCTTGGCGGTCTCGGGGCTGTCGATCACGACCTTGTTGTCCTTGTCGACCAGCTTGCCGCCGAAGGCCCAGATCAGCCAGTTGCACCACAGGCCGTCGCCGGTCGCGTTGCCGAGCGCCATGCCGCCCGGCGTGCCCTTGGCGGCGAGCGCCTTGTACATCTTCAGGAAGGCGTCGGTGTCCTTCGGGAAGGTGTCGAAGCCGGCCGCCTTCACCATGCTCTGGCGGTAGACGATGATCGAGCCGGCCGAGCCGAGCGGCAGGGCGATCCACTTCTTGCCGTCGGGCCGGTTGAACTCCTTGCCGGCCTCGTACCAGCCGCCGTACTTCTTGCCGAGGTATTCGGCGACGTCGGTCACGTCGAGCAGCTTGTCGGGGTAGAGATTCGCGTCGTCGTTGGTCGACAGGATGATGTCGGGGCCGGCGCCGGTGTTGGCGGCCACCGCGGCCTTCGGGCGGACGTCTTCCCAGCCCTCGTTGTCGACCCGCACGGGGATGCCGGTCTTGTCGGTGAACTTCTTGACATTCACCATGTAGGCGTCGATGTCGCCCTGCACGAAGCGGCTCCAGCGCAGCACGCGCAGGGTGGCGCCCTTCTCCGGCTTGAGCGCCAGCGTCTGGGCCGAGCCGATCGACGGAAAGAGGGCAGCGCCGGTGCCGAGCGTCGCGACGGTCGCGACACCGGCCGAGCCTTCGAGGAACGTGCGGCGGTTGATGTGCTTGTCGGTCATCGTCATGTCTCCGTTGGAATGTCTGTCTGGATGAAGCGCTACGCCGCGAGGCGTGCACCGCTGCCGGCATCGAACAGATGCGCGTACTGCGGATCGGGAACGAGATGGATCGTGCTGCCGGGCGCGAAGTCGTGGCGCTCGCGGAACACTGCCGAGACCTCGGTCGTGCCGTGCCGGCAGGACACGAAGGTGTCGGCGCCGGTGGGCTCGAGCACGACGACGCGCGACGGAATGCCGCCCTCGGCGGCCAGCACCAGGTGCTCCGGGCGTGTGCCGAGCACGACGCTCTGGCCGTCGACGCCACCTGCATGCGTGGGCGCGGCCAGGCGGGTGCCGTCGGACAGCTCGAGGCGCGCCCCCGCGGCGTCGCGCCGCAGCGTCGCCGGCAGGAAATTCATCGCCGGCGAGCCGATGAAGCCAGCCACGAAGACGTTGGCCGGATGGTCGTAGAGCTCGAGCGGCGAGCCGATCTGCTCGATCCTGCCGTCCTTCATGACGACGATGCGGTCGCCCATCGTCATGGCCTCGATCTGGTCGTGCGTGACGTAGACCGAGGTCGTCTTCAGGCGCTGGTGCAGCTCCTTCAACTCGCTGCGCATCGCCACGCGCAGCTTCGCGTCGAGGTTGGACAGCGGCTCGTCGTAGAGGAACACCTGCGGATCGCGGACGATCGCGCGGCCCATCGCGACGCGCTGCCGCTGGCCGCCGGAGAGCTGGCGCGGGTAGCGGTCCATCAGGGCGGAGAGCGCGAGGATCTCCGCAGCGCGGCCGACCTTCGCCTCGATCGTCGCCTTGTCCTTCTTCGCGAGCACGAGCGAGAAGGCGAGGTTCTGGCGCACCGTCATGTGCGGATACAGCGCGTAGTTCTGGAACACCATCGCGATGTCACGCTCCTTCGGTGGCACGTCGTTGACCTTGCGGTCGCCGATGCGGATCTCGCCGCCGCTGATCTCCTCGAGGCCGGCGATCATGCGCAGCAGCGTCGACTTGCCGCAGCCCGACGGCCCGACCAGCACCGTGAACGAGCCGTCGGCGATGTCGATGTCGACGCCGTGCAGCACCGGCGTGTCGCCGAAGCTCTTCTTCACTTGCTGGATGGTGACGCTTGCCATGGTTCCCGAATCGATGCGCAAGGGCGCGCAGTGCCCACGACGCGCTCGGCGACGGGGCGTGCGAAGTATCGAGAGCCGAATGGCCCGGCACCATGAGGGCAAACCTATAGAAGAGCGCACCAGACCGGTTCGTATGATCGGCCGCAGCACGACGCGCCACGGCGCTTTCCACCATGAAACTCCTCATCACGGGCGGCGGCGGCTTCGTCGGCGCCCGCCTCGCCCGCAGCCTGCTCGCGCGCGGCCGGCTCGGCGGCCGAACCATCGAACGCCTGGTTCTCGCCGACCAGGTCGCGCCGCCGGCCGATCTCGCCGGGCATGCGCTCGTCGAAACTCGAGTCGGCGCCCTCGCCTCGCAATGCGACGCACTCGGCCGCGAGAACTTCGACGGCGTCTTCCATCTCGCCTCGGCGGTGAGCGGCGAGTGCGAGGCCGATTTCGATCTCGGCCTGCGCTCGAATCTCGACACGACGCGCGCGCTGCTCGACGCCCTGCGCGCCGCCACCGGCCGCGGCACCGCGGCGCCGCGTCTCGTCTTCTCGAGCTCCGTCGCGGTGTTCGGCCCCGATCCGTCGGTGCCGCTGCCGGAGCTCGTCGGCGACGACACCCTGCCGGCGCCGAAGACGTCGTACGGCACGCACAAGCTGATGTGCGAGCACCTGATCGCCGACTATTCGCGCAAGGGCTACATCGACGGCCGCTCGGCCCGGCTGATGACGGTGACCGTCCGCGCCGGCCGCCCGAACGGCGCCGCCTCGTCGTTCTTCTCGGGAATCATCCGCGAGCCCCTGGCCGGCGAGGAGTCGATCTGCCCGGTCTCGCCCGAAGTCTCGCATCCGCTGACGTCGGCCGCCCGCACGATCGACGGCCTGATCGCCGTCTACGAGGCCAGCGTCGAGGCGCTCGGTGGCCGGCTCGCGCTGAACCTGCCGGCCGTCAACGCGACCGTCGCGCAGATGCTCGAGGCGCTCGAGGAAGTGGCCGGCAAAACCGTGCGCGACCGGGTGCGCTTCGTGCGCGACGAGAACATCGCCCGCATCGTCGCCAACTGGCCGCGCGGCACCACCGCCGCGCGTGCATCGAAACTCGGCCTGCGCGCCGACGCCGATTTCGCGACCATCATCCGCCAGTACATCGCCGATTGCCGCGAGGCGCCGAACGGCGCAGCGGCCCTCAAAGGACTCGCATGAACCAGATCGACCTGACAGGCCGCGTCGCCGTCATCACCGGTGGCGCCCAGGGCATCGGCTACGCCATCGCCGAACGGATGCTGGCATCCGGCGCGTCGGTGTCGCTGTGGGACGCCGATGCCGGCAAGCTCGCCGAGGCGAAGGGCACCCTCGCCGGCGGCGATCGGGTCGCGACCCAGGCCGTCGAGCTGACCAGCGAAGCGGCGGTGGCCGCCGCCACGGAAGCCACCGTCGGCGCGCTGAAGAAGATCGACGTCCTCGTCAACAACGCCGGCATCACCGGCGGCAACGCGACCACGTGGGAGCTCGCCCCCGACGTCTGGCGCCGCGTCATCGAAGTCAACCTGATCGCGCCCTACCTCGTGTGCCGCGCCGTCGTGCCGAAGATGCTGGCCAACGGCTACGGCCGCATCGTCAACATCGCCTCGGTCGCCGGCAAGGAAGGCAACCCCAACGCCTCGCACTACAGCGCCTCCAAGGCCGGCCTCATCGCCCTCACCAAGTCGCTCGGCAAGGAGCTCGCCGGCAAGAACATCCTCGTCAACGCCGTCTCCCCCGCCGCCGCCAAGACCGCGATGTTCGCCTCCATGACCCAACAGCACATCGATTTCATGCTCTCCAAGATCCCGATGGGCCGCTTCCTCGAAGTCGGCGAAGCGGCGGCGATGGTCGCGTGGCTGTCGTCCGAGGAGTGCTCCTTCACGACGGGTTCGGTGTTCGATCTCTCGGGCGGGCGGGCGACGTACTGAGACCTGGCGGGCGGGTTTCGAGCGGGCAAAGGAGCGGTCGGTCGGCGTGCTCCGCTCCGACTGCGGCGGTCGCCGCTGCGCGCCGACTGCCCTGCGGTGCTCGCTCCGCGAGGGCGGCTCCGATGCCACCGTCCTGTCGCTGAACGCGCCAGAACCTC
>CAZZVH010000209.1:0-6845 GCA_964657365.1 uncultured Burkholderiaceae bacterium | reverse complement strand
CGACGGGCTGCACGCAGGACGGCACCGCGTGCGTCGACGGAGCGAACGTGGCGCACGAAGCGACGTCGCGTGTCGAGGTCGCGCTCGGACTGATGCCGGGGCTTCGATCGGCACCGGCGGCCGCTCTCACGGTGCGCGGCGACGTCGACGTCGGCAGCGCCGCGCTCGGCGTCCGCAACGAGGATGCCGGCAGTGGTGGAACGGCCATCGATGCCGGCGGCCGGATCATGGCGAGCGCGTTGCGACTCGCGGCGCCTGCGGGCGCGCCGCTCGACGGCTCGCTGGTCTCGGGCGATGCGACGCTGTCGGGCTTGTCCGTCGACCGCGTGTTCGCGCGCTGGTTCGGGATGTCGCCATCGGCGTGGCTGGCGCAGCCGGCCGTCATCCGACTGACTTGCCCGGGCGACTGTTCCGCCGAGGTCGGCGCGGCCGTCGCGGCGGGCCACCGGCTCGTCGCCATCGCGGGCGACGCGACGCTGCGAGGCGATCTCGATCTCGGCACGGCCGACCAGCCGGTCGTGATCGTCGTCGCCGGCACGGCACGACTGCGCGGCGAAGTGCACCTCACGGGCCTGCTGTACGCCGCCGCCATCGACTGGCAAGCCGCCTCCGCCGGCGCGTCGATCCGCGGCGCCGTGCTCTCGGCGGGCGACTACACCGGCGATGGCGCCGGCGAGATCGTCCGCGACGGCGATGTCCTGGCGCGCTTGCGCTCGGGCACCGGCAGCGTCGTGCGCGTCAACGGCAGCTGGAAGGACTTCTGACCATGCGTGCATCCGTTCGCCCGAAAGCCATGCGCCCGAGCCCGCGCTCCCTGCAGCGCGGTTTCGCGCTCGTCGAATCGATGCTCGCCTTCGTGCTGCTCGCGACCGGAACGCTGGCCGTGGCTGCCCTGCAAGTCAGCGTGCGCCTCCACACCGACGTGGCACGGCAGCGCAGCGAAGCGGTGCGCCTGGGCCAGGAAGAGATCGAGGCGCTGCGTGCCTTCTCCGCATTGCCGGTCACGGCGCTGGGACAGACCTACGACGCGATCGCCGACATCGACGCGGTCGTCGACCGCACCGCCGGACACGACTCCAACACCGTCTACCGGATCGCCCGCCGAATCGACGCGGCCGGCATCTCCGGTGCGAAGAGCGCCACCGTGACCGTCGCCTGGACCGACCGCAGCGGCGCGCCCCGGCGCGTGGTGCTCGACAGCGTCATCGCCGGTGTCGATCCCGCGTATTCCGCTGCCCTCGCGCTCGGATCCGGCGATGGCTCGCCACGGGGTGTGCTCGGCCGGTCCCGGCTCGTCCCGATCGGCGCCCATGTCCTCGGCGACGGGCGCAGCGCGTGGAAGCCGACGAACAACGGCACGACGGCACTGGTGTTCGACGACGCCAGCGGCGGCATCGTCGCGCGTTGCAGCGGCCTCGCGCCGGACCCATCCACGAGCGACATCTCCGCTGCCGATCTGGCCGGATGCGTGCGCGGCACGTGGGCGTCGGTGTCGGGCGTGATCCGATTCTCCTCGGCCCGACCGCCGGACGCTGCGCAGGCGCGCGACGCGTCGCTCGACGTCTCCACCTCGCTCGTGCTCATCGGCACCGGCTATCCCGAGCCCGCCGAATGCACCAGCGAGCCGATGCAGGGCGTGCGCTACATCGCAACCGATACCCTGCACTTCGCTTCGGTCGCCCTGGACGCTTCGCCTGCGTCGCTCGGTGTCGCCGCGTGGGACGACACCGGTGACCGTTTCGTCGCCTACCGCTGCGTCGTCGCGCCCCGCCCCGACGGGGGCTGGTCCGGGCGGGTCGCCTTGCTGCCCTCGGGCTGGACGGTCGGCACCGGCGCGGCCGACCACCGCGTCTGCCGCTACTTGGACGATTCCAGTCTCGCCGCCGCCGACGCCGGCTCCCGCACCGGCCATCCAGCCGAGGAAATCGACGGCACCGGCAGCCTGGCCGGCCAGAATTTCCTCGTCGTGCGGGGCGATCAGCCTTGCCCCGCCGCCTCGGTGGCGACAGCGTCGGTGGCGGCCTTCGCCGGGACCGTGCAACATCAGCCCTGATTCCACGCCGACGCACACCCTTGACCGCCCCCCTCTCTCGCCTCGAACGAGCTCGCTTCCGGCGGGCCCGCACCGAACGGTGAGCGCGACCTCCGCCGTCGTCCCGCCGTGGGACGCGCCCATGCGCGAGGCACTGGCACTGGCAGCCCATGCAGTCGGCCTGTCCGAGCCGAACCCGCGCGTCGGCTGCGTCATCGTCGCGGTCGACGGTGCGGTGCTCGGCCGCGGCCACACCCAGGAGGCCGGCGGCGCCCACGCCGAGGTCATGGCGCTGCGCGACGCGGCCGCGCATGGCGCCGAGGTGCGCGGCGCGACGGTCGTGGTCACCCTCGAGCCCTGCTCGCACCACGGCCGCACGCCGCCCTGCGCCGACGCGTTGATCGCCGCCGGCGTCGGCCGCGTCGTCATCGCCATGCGCGATCCGAATCCGCTGGTCGCCGGCCGGGGCGCGGCGCGGCTGGCGGCGGCCGGCATCGACGTCGTCGACGGGCCGTGCGGCGACGAGGCGCGCGCTCTCAACATCGGCTTCGTCTCGCGCATGGAGCGCGGCCGGCCGTGGCTGCGCCTGAAGACGGCGATCTCGCTCGACGGCCGCACCGCCCTCGACAACGGCGCCAGCCAGTGGATCACCGGCGAGGCTGCCCGCGTCGACGGCCACGCCTGGCGCAAGCGCGCGGGCGCCTTGCTCACCGGCGTCGGCACGGTGCTCGACGACGACCCGCGGCTCGACGTGCGCCATGTGCACACCGCCCGCCAGCCGCCGCGCGTGGTCGTCGATTCGCGCCTGCAGACACCGGCCGGCGCACGCATCCTCGCGCCGCCCGGGCTGGTCTGGCTCTATGCCGCGATCGACGACGCCGGGCGACGGGCACGGCTCGAGGACCAGGGCGCCGACATCACCCTGCTGGCATCGAGCCACGGCAAGGTCGATCTCGCTGCCATGCTCGCCCACCTCGGCGGCAGGGGCGTCAACGAGCTCCATGTCGAGGCCGGCGAGAAGCTCAACGCGTCGCTCCTGCGCGAGGGCCTGGTCGACGAGCTCCTCGTCTACGTCGCGCCGCGCCTGCTCGGACAGGGCCGGGCGCTGGCCGCCCTCGGGCCGTTCGAACGCCTCGAGGAGAGCCTCGACTTCCGGATCGTCGACGCCACCCTGCTCGGCGACGACATGCGATTCCTGCTGCGCCCACGTTGACAACCCCCGGCGGCGACAATGCTGCCATGTTCACAGGCATCGTCAGCGGCGTCGGCCGCATCGTCGAGGCACGCGGTCTCGGCAGCGACGCTTCGTTCGGCAAGAGCCTCTCGATCGAGACGCCGCGCGCCTTCCTCGACGGCGTGCGGATCGGCGACAGCATCAGCCTGTCTGGCGCCTGCATGACAGTGGTCTCGCTCGAGCCGGCCGCCGATCGCTTCGCCGTCGAGATCTCCGCCGAGAGCCTGGCCTGCACGGCCGGGCTCGACGGCCCGGGCGAAGTGAATCTCGAAACCGCCATGCGCGCCGATGCGAAGCTCGACGGCCACCTCGTCAGCGGCCACGTCGACGGCATCGGCCGGGTCACGCGTTTCGCCCAGGTGGGCGAATCATGGGAGCTGCGCATCGCGGCGCCGCGGCCGCTGGCGCGCTTTCTCGCCGTCAAGGGCTCGGTCGCCGTCGACGGTGTCAGCCTCACGGTCAACCACGTCGTCGACCTTCCCGAGGCATGCGAGATCGGCATCAACCTGATCCCGCACACGGTCGCCAACACGAGCCTGCGCGGCCTCGCGGTGGGCCGCGCCGTCAACCTCGAGATCGACCTGATCGCACGCTACGTGGAACGCATGCTCGGCGCCGCCGGGCGGCTGGGCGGCGGTGCCGGCACGGCATGACCCCCGGACCTACAATTTCGCCCATGCCGATCTCCCCGATTTCAGAGCTCGTCGCCGAGCTGGCCGCCAGACGGATGGTGATCCTCGTCGACGAGGAAGACCGCGAGAACGAAGGCGATCTCGTGCTCGCGGCCGATCTGGTCACGCCCGAAGCCATCAACTTCATGGCCAAGTACGGCCGCGGCCTGATCTGCCTGACGCTCACGCGCGAGCGCTGCGAGCGCCTGCAGCTGCCGCCGATGGCCGCGAAGAACAGCGCCCAGCACGGCACCGCGTTCACGGTCTCGATCGAGGCCGCGGTCGGCGTCAGCACCGGCATCTCCGCGGCCGACCGGTCGCGCACCGTGCAGGCGGCCGTGCGCAAGGACGCGAAGCCGTCCGACCTGGTCCAGCCCGGCCACATCTTCCCGCTGCAGGCGCAGGACGGCGGCGTGCTCATGCGCGCCGGCCACACCGAAGCCGGCTGCGACCTCGCGTCGATGGCGGGCCTCAGCGCCGCGTCGGTCATCTGCGAGGTGATGAACGACGACGGCACGATGGCGCGCCTGCCCGACCTGATCGCCTTCGGCCAGACGCACGGCCTGAAGATCGGCACGATCGCCAGCCTGATCGAGCACCGCAGCCGCCACGAGTCGCTGATCGAGCGCGCCGGCAGCCGCAAGATGCTGACGCCGCAAGGCGAGTTCGACTGCACTGCCTATCGCGACCGCACCGGCGGCCTGCATCTCGCGCTCACGCGCGGCCGCTGGTCGGCCACCGACGAGGTGCTGGTCCGCGTGCACGAGCCCTTGTCGGTCCTCGACCTGCTCGATGCCGGCCCGGGCGACCACTCCTGGCCGCTGTCGCGCGCCCTCGCCGCCCTGCAGCGCAACGAGCGCAGCGCGGCGGTGCTGCTCAACTGCGGCGAAGACGCCGAGGCGCTGTTGCCGCAAGTGCTCGCGCGCAGCCGCGGCGCACGCCGGCCGACCATGCCGATGGACCTGCGCACCTACGGCATCGGCGCGCAGATCCTGCGCGATCTCGGCGTCGCCCGCATGAAGCTGCTGGGCAGCCCTCGCCGCATGCCGAGCATGGCCGGCTACGGCCTCGAGGTCACCGGCTTCGTCGCCGACGAGCCCGCCGTCACGCCGCCGCTGGCCGCCACCCATGCGCCACGCTGACCAGGGCGAGGCCGATCGCCTCGACGGTCGTGACCTGCGCATCGGCATCGTCCAGGCACGTTTCAACCGCGCCGTCACCGACCGCATCGCCGCGGCCTGCCGCGCCGAGTTGCTGGCGTTGCGTCTGGCCCCGGAGTCGATCACCCTGGTCGAGGTGCCCGGTGCGCTCGAGATCGGCGTGGCGCTCACGGCGCTCGCGGATTCCGACGATTTCGACGCCCTGGTCGCGATCGGCTGCGTCATCCGCGGCGAGACCTATCACTTCGAGCTGGTCGCCAACGAAAGCGGCGCGGCGGTCACCCGGGTCGCGCTCGACCACGGCCTGCCGATCGCCAACGCCGTGCTCACCTGCGAGAACGAGGCCCAGGCCGTCGAGCGCGCCGACGACAAGGGCCGCGACGCCGCTCGCGTCGCCATCGAGATGGCCAACCTGATGGACGACTGGTCGTGAGCGATCCGGTCGAGCAGGTCGACGGCCCGGCACCGACCTCGCCGACCTCGCCGGCGTCGCCCGCCGTCGTCACGACGCCACGGCCCTCGACGGCGAACCCGGACCGCCGGCGCAACCGCAGCACGGTCACGTCGGCTCGCCGCAAGGCGCGCGAGTTCGCGCTGCAAGGCCTCTACGAATGGCTCTTGAACGGGGCCGATGCCGGCGTCGTCGACGCCCACGTCCGCGAGCAGGACGGCTTCGCGAAGTGCGACACCGCCCACTTCGACCTGCTGCTGCACGGCTGCATCCGCGAAGCCGCGGCGCTCGATGCCGTGCTCACGCCGCACCTCGACCGCGAGCTCGCCCAGCTCTCGCCCGTCGAGCACGCGGCGCTGATGATCGGCAGCTTCGAGTTGCTGCACTGCATCGAGATCCCGTACAAGGTGGCGATCAACGAAGCCGTCGAGCTGGCGAAGAGCTTCGGCGGGACCGATGGCCACAAGTACGTGAACGGCGTGCTCGACAAGGCCGCGGGCGACCTGCGCCGGGTCGAGGTCGATGCGATGCGGGCGCAGCGCGGCTGACGACACGACTCTGGAACCCGGTCGTCCGGGCCACGAACCAGCTCGCGCTGATGCCAGCGTGCTAACACATCACGCCGAATGGTGAGCTTGTGTTACGAACGTTTGTGACGCTGCCTTTTTCACACTCACCGGGTCGATGCCTCACTTAAGCTGGCACCGGTGAGCAGTCCCACGACCCCGCCTGCTGCCCCCGGCGATCCCGAACCGGCCGCGCCCAGCATTCCCGGCGTCGCCCTGTGGAGCGATTCGGACGGCGGCGACCGCCCGCCGGTCACCGGCCTGGAAGGCCTGATCGCGACCGAAGCCGACCGCGCCATGCCGACGATCGGGCACATCGGCCGCTACGCGCTGAAGTACCAGCTGGGCACCGGCGGCCTCGGCACCGTGTTCGCCGCGCACGACCCGCTGCTGTCGCGCCTGATCGCCGTCAAGACGCTCAACGTCGAGATCAAGGAAGACGAGCGCGAGTCGTTCAACACGCTCTTCATCAACGAGGCGCGCGCGGCCGGCGGCCTCAGCCATCCGCACATCGTCACCGTGTTCGACGCCGGCATCAGCGACAACCGCGCCTACATCGCGATGGAGCTGCTGAAGGGCCGCGACCTGCGCCAGCTGCGCCAGGAAGGCTGGCGCGCGACGCCGGCCCAGGCCGCGCTGATCGTGCGCCGCGTCGCCGATGCGCTCGCCTTCGCGCACTCGAAGGGCGTGATCCACCGCGACATCAAGCCGGCCAACATCTTCATGGTCGG
>CAZZVH010000208.1:0-6854 GCA_964657365.1 uncultured Burkholderiaceae bacterium | reverse complement strand
CGAGGTCGGTCTCGGCGCCGTCGTCGGTGACGAAGACCTCGCCGTGCTGGAACGGCGACATCGTGCCCGGATCGACGTTGAGGTACGGATCCAGCTTGATGAGGGTGACTTTGAGGCCCCGCGATTCGAGGATCGCGGCGAGGGACGCAGAAGCGATGCCCTTGCCCAGCGAGGACACCACGCCGCCGGTGACGAAGACGAACTTGGTCATTGCGTTCGGCAAGCCCATCGGCATGACGGCTGTCGTGTGCGGATGCGAATGCCCTGGTGGTAAAGCGCGATTATAGGTGTGCCGACTGCCCTTGGTTCAGACAAGCTTCTCTTGCGGCTGCGTGATCTTGCGCATCGGCTCGTAGCGCTCCGAAGGGATGCAGAGCGGCGCCTGCGCGGTGCCGGCGCCGTCCCATTGCGGATCGTCGATCGACTCGAAGATCTGCCGCATCTTCTCGCCCCAGTTGTTGCGGATCATCAGGAAATAGGGATTGCGCTCGTCGATGCAGACGATCTGCGCGCTCTGCAGCTTGTTCGCCTCGTAGACGACGAGATCGAGCGGCAGGCCGACCGAGAGATTCGACTTCAACGTCGAGTCCATCGACACCAGCACGCACTTGGCCGCTTCGTCGAGCGGCGTCGACGGCCGGATCATGCGGTCGAGCACCGGCTTGCCGTACTTCGATTCGCCGATCTGGAAGAAACAGGTCTCGCGCGTCGCCTCGATGAAGTTGCCGGCCGAGTAGACGAGGAAGAGGCGCATCGCCTCGTTGCCGATCTGGCCGCCGAAGATCATGGTCGCGTTGAAGTCGAGGCCCGATTTCTTCAGCGAGGCGCCGTCCTGGTCGAAAACGCGGCGCATCGCCGCGCCGAGCACGCGCGCGGCGTCGAACATGCTGGTCGCGTTCCAGATCGTGATCGGCGGTCCGTCGCCGTCCTCGAGCTCCTCGATCTGCAGGATCTCGCGCACTTGCTGCGAGATCGAGAGATTGCCGGCGGAGAGCATCACCATGAAGCGGTCGCCGGGCCGCTCGTAGATCATCATCTTGCGGAAAGTGCCGATCTGGTCGAGGCCGGCGTTGGTCCGCGAGTCGGACAGGAAGACGAGGCCGGCGTCGAGCTTGACGGCTACGCAGTAGGTCATGGGGAATCCTTGGTCGGTGTCGCCTGCAGGGCCTTGAGGCGATAGAGCGCATCGAGCGCTTCACGGGGAGAGAGCATATCGGGGTCGAGCGCCGACCAGGCGGCGTCGAACGCCGAGTGCGCCACGGGTAGCGGTGCCGCCACCATCGCGTCGTCGAAGGCAGGAGCCGCGGCGAACAGGTCGCTCTGCGGCTGGCGGGCGACGCGCTCCGCCTCCAGGCTCTCGAGCGTGGCGCGCGCCTGCCGCAGCAGGACGGCCGGCATGCCGGCCAGGCGCGCGACCTGCACGCCGTAGCTGCGGCTCGCCGGGCCGGCCTCGATCTCGTGCAGGAAGGCGATCGCGTCGCCCGTCTCGACGGCGGCGACATGGACATTCAGCGCCCTCTCGTGCTTCGCCGGGAAATCGGTCAGCTCGAAATAGTGGGTGGCGAACAGGGTGAAGGAGCGATTCCGGTCGTGCAGCTGGTGGGCGATGGCGCCGGCCAGCGCCAGGCCGTCGAATGTCGAGGTGCCGCGGCCGATCTCGTCCATCAGCACCAGCGATTGCTCGGTCGCGGTGTGGACGATCGCCGCCGCTTCGGTCATCTCCACCATGAACGTCGATTGCGCGTTCGCGAGATCGTCGGCGGCGCCGATGCGGGTGTGGATCGCATCGATCGGCCCGAGCCGGCAAGCCGCCGCGGGCACGAACGAGCCGATCGATGCCAGCAGCGTGATCAGCGCCACCTGGCGCATGAAGGTGCTCTTGCCACCCATGTTCGGCCCGGTGATGACGAGCATGCGGCGCTTGGCGTCGAGCCGGCAATCGTTCGGCATGAAGGCGAGGCCGCGCTCCTGCAGCCGCGCCTCCACCACCGGATGCCGGCCGCCCTCGATCTCGATGCACGGCTCGCGCACGAACCGTGGTCGGCACCAGTCGCCGCGTCTGGCGCACTCGGCCAGCGCCCCGAGCGCATCGAGAGACGCCAGAGAGCGCGCGACGGCCGAGAGCGGTTCGAGATGCGCGGCCAAGGCATCGAGCAACGCGTCGTACAGGGATCGCTCCCGCGCCAGCGAACGCTCGCCTGCCGACAGCGCCTTGTCCTCGAAGGCTTTCAGCTCCGGCGTCGTGAAGCGCTCGGCGTTCTTCATCGTCTGCCGGCGCCTGTAGTCGTCCGGCACCTTGCCGGCCTGGCCTTGCGAGACCTCGATGAAGTAGCCGTGGACACGATTGAACTGCACGCGCAGCGTCGCGATGCCGCTGCGTTGCCGCTCGCGCGCCTCGAGCTCGAGCAGGAACGCGTCGCTGTCCCGGCCGATCGAGCGCAAGGAATCGAGCTCGGCGTCGTGGCCCGGGGCGATGACGCCGCCGTCGCGGATCAGGGCTGCCGGTTCGTCGGCCAGCGCCGCGACAAGAAGCTGGGCGATACCCGGCGGCGGCAGCAGCGCTTCGGCCAGCATCGACAGCAGCACCGAGCCTTCGGCCGGCACGGCGCCATGCACGCTGGGCAGGGCAAGCAAGGTGGTTCGCAGGCCGACCAGTTCGCGTGGCCGCACCTGGCGCAAGGCGATCCGTGCGGTGATCCGTTCGACGTCGGCCAGATGGCGCAATGACGCGCGCAGCCCGTCGAGGCCGGCGGCGAGCAAGGTCGCGACCGCTTCGTGGCGCTGTGTCGCGACCCGCCGCTCGCGCAGCGGCCGCGTCAGCCAGGTGCGCAGCGTGCGGCTGCCCATCCCGGTGGCGCAGCAGTCGATCGTCGACAGCAGCGTCGGCGCGTCGTGGCCGCGCAGCGTGCGCGTCAGTTCGAGGTTGCGATGCGTGGTCGGCGGCAGGTCGATCAGCTCGGTGGCGTGGTGCACGCCCAGGCGATGCACGTGGGCGAGCGCGCGGCCCTGCGTGTGCTCGGCATAGCTGAGCAACGCAGCGGCCGCGGCATGGGCGACGACGAGCGATTCCGCACCGAAGCCCGCCAGCGTGCCGACCCGCAGTTGCGCCAGGAGCTTGCGCACACCGAGCGCGCTGTCGAACTGCCAGTCGGGGCGCCGGGTCAGCGCGAGCGTGCCGACGTCGCACGCGCCGTCGGGCAGGTCGGTGTCGACGAGCAACTCGGCCGGCGCGAGCCGCGCGATCCACCCCGGCAGTTCGGCCGCGCTGCATTCCGCCAGGCCGATCTCGCCGTTCGACAGTGCCGTCCAGGCCAGTCCGAACGCGGTGCCGCCCGCCTTCGAATGCTGCGCGACCGCCAGCAGCACCGCGTCCGTCTTGTCGGCGAGCAGATCGCTTTCGGTCAGCGTGCCCGGCGTGACGATGCGCACGACCTTGCGCTCGACCGGTCCCTTGCCGAGACCGACCTCGCCGACCTGCTCGCAGATGGCGACCGACTCGCCCAGCCGGACCAGCTTGGCCAGATAGCCTTCGACCGAGTGCACCGGCACGCCGGCCATCGCGATCGGCGAACCGCCGCTCGAGCCGCGGGCGGTCAACGTGATGTCGAGCAGGCGGGCGGCCTTCTTTGCATCGTCGAGGAAGAGCTCGTAGAAATCGCCCATCCGGTAGAAGAGGAGCGTCTCCGGATGGTCGGCCTTGATGCGCAAGTACTGCACCATCATCGGCGTCTGGCCGATGCTCGAAGCCTCGCTCATCGACGGATCGGTTCGGTCGGTCAGTCCGCGGCGGGGGCGCCCGGTCGGTCGACCTCGGCTGCAGCCGGAGCGCCGACGCTGCTGTGCGGCGTCAGCATCTGCACCAGCTGGCCGTAGATCTTCGGGTTGCCGGCGACGACTTCGCGCCGGTGCAGGAAATCCGCCTCGCCCGTGAAGTTGCCGACCAGCCCGCCGGCCTCCGTGACCAGCAGCGAGCCGGCGGCCACGTCCCAGGGCGACAGGCCGGTCTCGAAGAAGGCGTCGTACCAGCCGGCCGCCACGTAGCAAAGATCGAGCGCGGCGGCGCCCGGCCGGCGCAGCCCGGCGCAGCTCTTCAGCACCGTCTCGAACATGCGGATGTAGCGGGCGACGTCGTCGTCCTTGCGGAAAGGGAAGCCGGTGCCGATCAGCGCGTCGGCGATGCGGGTGCGTTTCGAGACGCGCAACCGCTTGTCGTTCAGGAAGGCGCCGCGCCCCTTTGAAGCGAAGAACAGGTCGTTGCGCGCCGGGTCGTAGACGACGGCCTGCTGCACCTGGTTGCGGAAGGCGAGCGCGATCGAGACGGCGTAGGTCGGCAGGCCGTGGATGAAGTTGGTCGTGCCGTCGAGCGGGTCGATGATCCAGACGTAGTCGCTGTCCTTGGCGCCGCGCGCGTTGCCCGATTCCTCGGCCAGGATGCCGTGGCCCGGATAGGCTCCGAGCAGGATCTCGATGATCGCGTTTTCGGCCGCGAGGTCGACCTCGGTCACGAAATCGTTCGGCGCCTTGGTGTTGACCTGGATCCGGTCGACGTCGAGCGACGCCCGGTTGATGATCGCCCCGGCGGCACGGGCCGCCTTGATGGCGGTGTTGAGCATGGGGTGCAGCGCTTGCGACATGATCGTTTCGGGTGAGCGGGCGGGGCGCGAACGGCACGGCTCGCTGCAGCGCGGCTGCAAAATGGGGAACCGGCAATTTTAGCGGCTCGACCCGTGCCACCCACGTCCATCCCTTCCGCATCGCCACGCTTCGTGCTCGTGGGCACCAGCCACGCCGGCAACGTCGGCGCCGCGGCCCGTGCGATCAAGGTGATGGGATTCTCGGATCTGGTCCTCGTCGCGCCGCGCTGGCCCGACGTGACGACGCGAGACGAAGCGGTCGCGATGGCCAGCGGCGCGACCGACGTGCTGGCATCGGCCCGCATCGTGCCGACGCTCGCCGAAGCGCTCGACGGCATCACCTGGACCGGCGCGACGGCGATGACGCCACGCGATTTCGGCCCGCCGACCTTCGCGCCGCGCGACTGCTTCGCCGCTCTCGCGGCGGGCCCGCACCGCGTCGCCTTCGTGTTCGGCTCCGAGCGCTTCGGCCTCTCGAACGACGATCTCTACACCTGCAACTCCTGCCTCTCGATCCCGACCGATCCGCGCTACGGCTCGCTCAACCTCGCGCAGGCGATCCAGCTGATCGCCTACGACTGGCGTCAGGCCCTCGGCGGCTTCGACGTCTCGGCGCGGGCCGATGAGGGCGCGCTGGCGGATGCCGTCGCCGTGCGCGGCCTGATCGCGCACTGGCAGGCATCGCTGGCGACGCTCGGCTTCCTCGACCCGAAGGCGCCGCGCAAGCTCATGTCGAGGCTGCACCGTCTCGCCAACCGGGCGTCGCTCACCATCGAGGAAGTGCAGATCCTGCGCGGTATCGCCCGAGCAATCGACGAGCACAACCGATAGACTTGCCGGCCTCATGTTCAAGCACCTGCGCGAAGACATCGCCTGCATCCTCGAGCGCGACCCGGCGGCGCGCTCTGGCTGGGAGGTGCTCACCTGCTATCCCGGCGTGCACGCGATCGCGATGCACCGCTGGGCGGCCTGGTGGCTGGCGCACGACTTCCACTGGCTGGCGCGCTGGATCTCGCACCTCGCCCGCTTCCTGACCGGTATCGAGATCCACCCCGGCGCGACCATCGGCCGGCGCGTCTTCATCGACCACGGCATGGGCGTCGTCGTCGGCGAGACGGCCGAGATCGGCGACGACTGCACGATCTACCAGGGCGTGACGCTCGGCGGCACGTCGCTGGCGAAGGGCGTCAAGCGGCACCCGACGCTGGGCCGTGGCGTGATCGTCGGCGCCAACTCGCAGGTGCTCGGCGGCTTCACGGTCGGCGACAACGCCCGCATCGGCTCCAACGCCGTGGTGGTGAAGCCGGTGCCGGCAGGGGCCACGGCGGTCGGCAACCCGGCACGCATCATCCAGGCCGAAGCCGATGCCAACCGCGAGGCCACGGCCGCGAAGATGGGCTTCTCGGCTTACGGCCTGACCCAGGGCGACGATCCGGTGTCGCAGGCGATGAAGGGCCTCATCGACAACGCGTCCGGGCACGAGCACCAGATCGCCTTGCTCTGGCAGGCGATCGAGAAGCTCTCCGCCCGCTCGCGCGAGCTCCCCACCGGCGACTGCGTTCCCGGCGAGGCGCACACCACCGAGAATTTCGACGCCGAGCGGCTCAACCGGCTCGTCAAGTAGGCCGCACGCGCACGGCCGACTTCGGCCGGAACGCCTGGCAGACGGCGGCGTCGGTCTCCAGATAGGGCCCGCCGATGAGGTCGATGCAGTAGGGCACGGCGGCGAAGATGCCGGGCACCGGCGGCGTCGCGCGCGGCATGCCTTCGAGCGTTTCGGCGATCGCCTTCGGCTGGCCGGGCAGGTTGATGATGAGCGCCTTGCCGCGGATCACGGCCACCTGGCGCGACAGGATCGCCGTCGGCACGAACGCGAGGCCGATCCGCCGCATCTGCTCGCCGAAGCCGGGCATCTCCTTCGTGGCCACGGCCAGCGTCGCTTCGGGGGTCACGTCGCGCGGCGCCGGTCCGGTGCCGCCGGTCGTGAGGACGAGATCGCAGCGCGCTTCGTCTACGAGCTCGCGCAGGGTCGCGCCGATGGTCTCGGCGTCGTCGGGAATGAGCCGCGCCTGCCAGTCGATCGGGTTCATCAAGGCCCGACCGAGCCAGTCGCGCAAGGCCGGAATGCCTTTGTCCTCGTAGACGCCCGACGAGGCCCGGTCGCTGATCGAGACGACGCCGATGCGGACCGTCTCGTACGCTGCCGGGTCCGTCGCTGCG
>CAZZVH010000207.1:0-6871 GCA_964657365.1 uncultured Burkholderiaceae bacterium | reverse complement strand
GCCTGCTCGACACGGATCTCTACAAGTTCACGATGTGGCAGGCGATGCTGCATCGCCATCCGCAGACGGAGGCGGAATACACCTTCGTCTGCCGCAACACGCCGGCCTATCCGCTCGCTGAACTGCTCACCGAGGTCGATCGCGAACTCGATGCGCTGTGCGCGCTCTCGTTCCGCACCGACGAACTGCGCTACCTTGCGAGCCTGCGCTTCATCCGTTCCGATTTCGTCGATTTCCTGCGCATTTTCCGTTTCCAGCGCGACTTCATCGTCGCCAGCGTGGCCGCCGACGGGCGCGGCCTCGAGATCGTCGCCAGCGGGCCGCAGGTCCATGTCATGGCGTTCGAGATCTTCGTGCTGGCGATCGTCAACGAGCTCTACTTCCGCCGCTTCGACGCGCGTGAGGCGCTGGCCGAGGGCCGACGCCGTCTGGCCGCGAAGGTCGAACGGCTGCGCGACTTCGAGAAGGAGCCGCCGCGCGGCTCGCCGTTCGAGTTCTTCGACTTCGGCGTGCGCCGGCGCTTTTCGGGCGAATGGCACCGCGAGGTGCTCACGACGCTCAAGCGCGACGTGCCCCAGTTCTTCAAGGGCGCCTCCGACGTGCTGTTCGCGCGCGACCTCGGGCTGGTGCCGATCGGGACGATGGCGCACGAGTACCTGCAGACGTTCCAGACGCTCGGGGTGCGCCTGCGCGACTTCCAGCGCGCCGCCCTCGAATCCTGGGTCCAGGAATACCGCGGCGACCTCGGCACGGCCCTGACCGACGTCGTCGGCATGGACGCCTTCCTCGCCGACTTCGATCTCTATTTCGCCAAGCTGTTCGACGGCCTGCGCCACGATTCGGGCGATCCCTTCGTGTGGGGCGAAAAGGCGCTGAAGCACTACGACAAGCTGCGCATCGACGCCAAGACCAAGCGCCTGGTCTTCTCCGACGGCCTCGACTTCGAGAAGTCGTTCGCCCTCTACCGGCATTTCGCCGACCGCACCCAGCTCGGCTTCGGCATCGGCACCAACCTCACCAACGACATGGGCCTGCAGACGCTGCACATCGTCATGAAGCTCACCCACGCCAACCGCCAGCCGGTCGCGAAGCTCTCCGACAGCCCCGGCAAGCTGCTCTGCGACGACCTCACGTTCCTCGCCTACCTGAGGCAGGTCTTCAACGTGCCAGCGTGAGTCGTCCCCACCCACGACCACGACCATGGCCAGCAGCAAGAAACCCGGGCTCTACGCCAACATCCACGCCAAGCAGGAACGCATCGCCCACGGCAGCGGCGAGAAGATGAAGAAGCCGGGCAGCGACGGCGCGCCGACCTCCGCCGCGTTCAAGGCGTCCGCCAAGACGACCCGCGCGGCCAAGACCGCCAGGCGATCGGCGGCCGCGAAGAAGGGGGCGGCGACGAGGAAGGCCAAGGCATGAGGCGTCGCTTCCTGCTCGCCGCGGCGGCCGTCTTCGCCTGGTTCCCGTCCAGTCCGGCCTGGGCCGAGGCCGCCGCCGACAGTGGCGCAGCCTACGAGGTCGTGACGCCGAGCGCCGACGGCATCGGCAAGCGATTCATGGGCCGCGAGATCGCGCAGGTGATGGGCTGGCAGGGAGCAGCCTGGCTGGAACGCGACGAGCGCGAGCAGGAAGAACGCACCGATCTCCTGATCGCCGCGCTCGGGCTGCGCCCCGGCATGTCGGTGGCCGACGTCGGTGCCGGCACGGGCTACATCGCGCGGCGGATGGCGGCGATCGTCGGGCCGCGCGGCGCGGTCTATGCGGTCGACGTGCAACCGGAGATGGTCCGCATGCTCGCCGACATGGCGAAGCGCGACGGGCTGGCGCAGATCCGACCCCTGCTCGGCCGCGAGGACGACACGGCGCTGCCGCCGTCGAGCATCGATCTCGCGATCATGGTCGACGTCTACCACGAGCTGGCGTTTCCACGCGAGGTGCTGGCGAGCATCGTCCGAGCGCTGCGGCCGGGCGGGCGCGTCGTCTTCGTCGAATACCGGGCCGAGGATCCGCGCGTGCCGATCAAGCCTCTGCACAAGATGAGCGTCGCCCAGGTGCGCCGCGAAGCCGCCGTCCAGCCGCTGGAGCTTGACAGCGTCGTCGAGACGCTGCCGTTGCAGCACATCGTCGTGTTCCGCAAGCGCTGACCGCCGACGACGGGTCGGCGCGCCGATTGCCGCTCGGTCTGCAATGGCCATGCACGGACGAGTCGTCATTCCCGGCTGTATATTCATACAGTCCCGCCGCCTTTCGGCGCGGAATACGCCGCCCACCCATGGAACTCGATCGCAAGCTCGCCATCCTCGCCGACGCGGCCAAGTACGACGCCTCCTGCGCGTCGAGCGGCACGTCGAAGCGCGATTCGTCGCGCGGGCGCGGCATCGGCTCGACCGAGGGCTCCGGCATCTGCCACAGCTATGCGCCCGACGGCCGCTGCATCTCGCTGCTGAAGATCCTGCTCACCAACTTCTGCACCTACGACTGCCTCTACTGCGTCAACCGGGTCTCGAGCAACGTGGCGCGGGCACGCTTCACGGTCGAGGAGGTCGTGCAGCTGACGCTCGATTTCTATCGGCGCAACTGCATCGAGGGTCTGTTCCTCAGCTCGGGAATCATCCAGACGCCGGACTACACGATGGAGCAGGTCGTCGAGGTCGCGCGGGTGCTGCGCGAAGTGCACGACTTCCGCGGCTACATCCACCTGAAGACGATTCCCGAGGCGAGCGAAGAGCTGCTGGCGCGCGCCGGCCGCTACGCCGACCGGCTCAGCATCAACGTCGAGCTGCCGACTGCGCAATCGCTCGCGGCACTGGCGCCGGAGAAGGACGGCGCCGCCATTCGCCGCTCGATGGCTCGCCTGCGCCTGCACATCGACGACGCGAAGGAAGCGCGCCGGCCCCAGCCGGTGCGCTCGCAGATCATGATGCCGCCGCGGCGGGCCCGGCCGGCGCCGTTCGCGCCCGCGGGGCAGAGCACGCAGATGATCGTCGGCGCCGATGCGACGCCCGACCGCACCATCCTGTCGACCAGCGCCACGCTCTACGGCAGCTACCGGCTGAAGCGCGTGTACTACTCGGCCTTCAGCCCGATTCCCGACGCGGCGCGGGCGCTGCCGCTGAAGGCGCCGCCGCTGGTCCGCGAGCATCGCCTCTACCAGGCCGACTGGCTGATGCGCTTCTACGGCTTCGCGCACGAGGAGATCGTCTCCACCGCCGACGGGATGCTGTCGCTGGAGGTCGACCCCAAGCTCGCCTGGGCACTGGCCCACGGCGAACGTTTCCCGGTCGATCTCGACACCGCGCCGAAGGAGATGCTGTTGCGGGTTCCCGGCCTGGGCGTGAAGGCGGTGACGCGCATGCTGCAGGCGCGCCGGGTGCGGCGCCTGACCACCGGCGACCTGCAACGCATGCACGTGCCGATGGCCAAGGTGCTGCCGTTCGTCGTGCTCAACGGTCATCGGCCGAGCCGGGCCGACGAGGCGGCCTTGCGCCGGCCGATCGCACGCCAGGCCCAGCCTCAGCATCAGGCGACGCTGTTCGGTTGAGCGGGTCGACGAGGCCGACGCGATGACCGCGGACGCCTCGATCGAGCCGCGCTCCGTCAACCTGGCCGGCGCCACCGATCTCGACGGCCTCCGCCGGGCCTGCCGCGCCTTGTGGGCCGCGCAGGTCGAGCCTGGCCGCGTCGCCTGGCATACCGCCGACGACGTCGAAGCCGATCTCTTCGACACGGACACCCCGGCCGCCGGACCGTCGGCGACGACGGAGGCTGCACCGCCGGTCCACGTGCCGCCGCTGTTCATGGAGCTGTGCGGGAGTGTCGTGCTGCACAGCGACCCGAACCGCTTCGGCCTGCTCTACCGCCTGCTGTGGCGCTTGCAGACCGAGCCGGGCCTGCGCCGCGATCCGCTCGATGCCGACTGGGTCGAGGCCCAGCATCTGTCGCAGGCGGTCCGGCGCGACATGCACAAGATGAAGGCCTTCGTCCGCTTCCGCACCATCGACCGCGGCGAAGGGCAGGCGCCGCTGCATGTCGCGTGGTTCGAGCCGGAACACCACATCGTCGAGGCGACGGCGCCGTTCTTCTCCCGGCGCTTCACGGCCATGCGCTGGGCCATCCTGACCCCTGAACGGAGCGTCCGCTGGGATGGCGAGCAATTGGCGTTCGGCCCTGGCGCCAGGCGGGACGACGCGCCGCCTGCCGACGCCGGCGAGCAGCTCTGGCTCACGTACTACCAGAGCATCTTCAACCCGGCCCGCCTGAAGCTGAAGATGATGCAGAAGGAGATGCCCAAGCGCTACTGGGCCAACCTTCCGGAAGCGCGCCTCATCGACCCCCTGGCCGCGGCGGCAGCCGAACGCAGCATGACCATGATCCAGAACGATCCCACTATTCCGCCGATCCGCGCGACCCGGCCGCATCCCACAACCGGACACGCGGCCACGCCCGGCGGCGACACGCCGACCACCTTGCCGGCGCTGCGCGAGGCGCTCGAGCGTTGCCGGGAGTGCCCGATCGGGGAGCACGCCACGCAAGCCGTTCCGGGCGAGGGTCTGAAGCACGCTCCCCTGATGTTCGTCGGCGAGCAGCCGGGTGACCAGGAAGACCTGCAGGGCAAGCCCTTCGTCGGGCCCGCTGGCCAGCTGTTCGGCCGCGCCCTCGCGGAGCTTGGCATCGAACGGAGCGCCGTCTACATCACCAACGCGGTCAAGCATTTCAAGTTCGAGCTCCGCGGCAAGCGCCGCATCCACAAGACGCCGGCGCAGCAGGAAGCGGCCGCCTGCCTGCACTGGCTCGAAAGCGAGATCGGCCTGGTCGACCCGACCGCGATCGTCGCGCTGGGCGCTACCGCGGCGCGGCAGCTGATGGGCGTTCCCGTCGCCGTCACCAAGGCACGTGGCCAATGGCTGACGCGGGCCGACGGCCGCCGGGTGCTGATCACCCTTCATCCGTCCGCCCTGCTGCGCATGGAGCCCGCCGACAAGGACGCGGCGTACGCGGCCTGGCTGGCTGATCTTCGCCTCGCCGTGACACCGCCGGATCCCGATCGGCCGGTGTAAGGCATCGGTTGCCGGCGACGACAGGATCACGTGGTCAGCATCGGCCACGTCACATCGACATCCGAGGAGATCACATGAAGAATCTTTCCGCGACCCTGATCTGCGCGTGCTTCGCTCTTGCCGCTGGCGCTGCCGGCGCCGCCGACGACATGATGAAGAAACCCGACGGCATGGCCAAGGACGGGGCGATGAAGCCCATGACCATGCAGGACTGCAAGGATCACATGGCCATGGCGAAGAAGGACGGCATGAAGAAGGACGACGCCATGACGAAGAAAGACGAGATGTGCGCCGACATGATGAAAAAGGACGGGATGATGAAGAAGGAAGGAATGGCAGCGAGCGCGCCGATGGCAAAGTGACGAGAGGGCGAACGCGTCCTACAGCCCGGTCGGTTCATGCCTGACCGGGCCGATCGCGGTTCGATGCTGCAATCGTCCGACTGCCCGGATCGGGCGCCATCGCACTCACCGCCATGAACGACAGCAGCCAGCAACGCGCCCTTCTCTGGAAGATGATCAAGGGCATCAAGTTCGCGATGTTCACTACGCGTCACGGCAACGGCCATCTGCACTCGCGGCCGATGACGACGCAGAACAAGGCGCTCGACGCCGACGAGAGCCTCTGGTTCTTCATGTCCAAGCACAGCGACCCGGTCGACGACCTGAAGAAGGATCCGGTCGTCAATCTGGTCTACGCCGACACATCGGAAGACACCTACGTCTCCGTGTCCGGCACCGCGGCCCTGATCGAAGACCAGGCGAAGAAGGAGCAGCTCTGGTCGAAGATGGCCGAAGCCTGGTTCCCGGGCGGCCCGACCGACCCCGACCTCGCGCTGATCCAGGTCCGGATCGTCCACGCCAACTACTGGGACGTGAAGGAAAGCAAGGTCGTGCAGCTGTACGAGATGGCCAAGGCCGTGGTCACCGGCAAGCCGCCGACGGAACTCGGCGAGCACGGCGAAGTGCGCATGCGCTGAGGACCGGATCGCATACCGAACCGAATTGCGCCCCGGGCGGGGCGCTGTTCGACGGATCGCCATCTTCCCTGTCGCGATAAGGTACGCATCGACCCATCAAGGGGGAGATGAGCACCATGCGACAAGCACCTTCGACGCTGCATTTTTCATACGCGTTCCGTCCGGCGGGTCCTGCTGGCGGGATCGAATGGGAAGAGCTTCCTTCTCTCGCCGGACGCCTGGAGCCCGTCTCCGGGTCGGCGGCGAGCCTCACGCCGCGGGCGCCCTACGGCCAGACGGTCTGGGACAGCACCCGACCGGCGGAGCTCGAACCAGCCATCGCATCGGGCCCGTTCCGGGAACCCATGGACGGCATGGCCGTTCGTGAAGTCGTCGAGCCAGACGTCTTTCGTCACTTCTTCGGTCGCTGATTCGCCTTCCGTTCGATCGGAAAGCCCGAACAGTCAACCGTCCTCCGTCATCGCCGGGCGGACGAATGCCTGCTCCAGCGTCGTGAAGGACGCGGCCGTCTCGATGCCGTGACATTGTTGTGTCGCTTGCAGCAACGACCCGGGGGCCGCGGCGAGCGGCAGGCGCGACAATGACGGGCTCGTTTCTTCCGGCGCCCGATGCGCCGGCGCCGCCAGGCCACGCCGGCGGAGACCGCAGACCTTCATGGCCATGATTCCGGCACATGCCACCGACGACGTAGAAGGGCCGACGGGAGTCCAGCCCCAGTCCAGCCATGCATTGCCCAGCGGCACGCGGCTGCGCGACTACGAGATCACGGGGCTGATCGGCGAGGGCGGCTTCGGCATCGTCTATCTCGCGCTCGATCACTCCCTGCAGCGCAAGG
>CAZZVH010000206.1:0-6882 GCA_964657365.1 uncultured Burkholderiaceae bacterium | reverse complement strand
CAACAGCACGGGCAGCCACGCCCGCAGCCCGTTCAGCGCGCGGATCCCGTCCACCCGCGACTCGATGCCCACGTGCACGTGCATCCCGCAGGTCAAAGCGGCGCGCGCGGTGTCGCCGAAGACCTCGTGCATCCGCTGGTACCGGCGGTCCGGGGTCACCGACCCGACGGCCGGGACGGGCGGCCAGAATCGCGCTCTGTTCGCCGCGTGGCGAGCCAACGCCGATGGGCACGAGAGGAACGCACAGGTGAACTGGTTCAGAGGGCGCCTTATGCTGGCGATCGTCGTCGCCCTGGGCACGTTGGCAACGACGCTGCTGGTCATCAACTTCAAGCCGGGAGAGAAGCGGATCGAGCGGCGCATCGAGCGCATGTACGCGGTCGACGATCCTCGCTTCGAGCGTGAGTTGAGTGTCCTGCTGGGGCCGCCCGTGATCGCCGGCAACGGGATCCGGGTGCTTCGAAACGGCGACGAGATCTTTCCCGAGATGCTCGCGGCCATCGCCGGGGCGCGGCGCAGTGTCGATTTCGAGTCCTACATCTACTGGTCGGGCGCGATCGGCAAGGCATTCGCGGATGCATTGACCGAACGGGCCAGGGCGGGGGTGAAAGTGCACGTCCTGCTCGACGCCGTGGGCGCTGCCAGGATCGAGGATGCATGGGTGCGGCAGATGACCTCGGCCGGTGTCCAGGTGTTGAAATACCACCCGGTCAGCTGGTACAGCCTCGGCCGCCTCAACGACCGGACGCACCGGAAGCTGCTCGTGGTGGACGGTCTGCTGGGCTTCACCGGCGGCGTCGGGATCGCACCGGAGTGGACGGGCCACGGGCAGGACCCCGACCACTGGCGCGACACGCACTTCCGCGTCGAGGGACCGGTCGTCGCCCAGCTGCAGGCCGTGTTTCTCGACAACTGGATCAAGGTGAGCGGCGAGGTGCTGCACGGCGACGACTACTTCCCGGAGCTGCATCCGGCCGGCACCGAGCGTGCCCAGATGTTCAGCAGCTCGCCGGCCGGCGGCAGCGAGAGCATGGAGCTCATGTACCAGCTGTCGATCATCTCCGCGAGCCGGAGCATCGACCTGTCGGCCGCCTACTTCGTGCCGGACGCGCTGACGATGAACGCCTTGATCGCGGCCATGCGGCGCGGCGTCAGGGTTCGCATCATCGTGCCGGGCGACCACATCGATTCGGAGACGTCCCGCTCGGCGTCCCGGGCCCTCTGGGAGGCGCCGCTCGCGTCGGGCGCACTGATCGCCGAATACGAGCCGACGATGTTCCACTGCAAGGTCCTGATCGTCGATGGGCTGCTGACGTCGGTGGGATCGACCAATTTCGACAACCGGTCGTTCCGGCTCAACGACGAAGCTTCGCTCAACGTGATCGACGCGGCGTTCGCAGCCGAGCAGACGAAGATCTTCGAGGAGGATCTGGCCAAGGCCAAGCCGGTCTCGCTCGACGCCTGGCGGCACCGCCCTTGGCGCGAGCGGATCGCCGATCGCATCGCCTCGCTGATCGGCTCGCAGCTGTAGCAGCGTCGTCGGCCGCCAGCCGATGACAATCCTTCTCCGTGATTAGAATACGAATCAATCTCAATCTTCCGATCGGACATGACCTCCTTGCTCTCACGCACCCGCGGCGTCCTCGCCTGCGCGCTGCTGGCGGGTTTCGCCACCGTCGCTGCCGCCGGGGAAGGCCCCTTCGGCTGGCTCTACACCCTCGATCTCCAGCCCAGGGGCACCGCGGAGCTGGAGCAGAAGATCGACGTGACCCATCGCCAGGCCGTCGGCAGCTATGACCTCGGCCTCTACCGCACGGAGCTCGAGTACGGGGTCACCAACGACATCCAGCTCGGCGCCTACGCCAACGTCTTCTCGGTCAACGCGCACAGCAACTACCTGAGCCCGGACTTCTGCTCGACCATTCCGTGCACGGCCGGCTTCGGCGTGCCGAGCTCCGCCCACAACCAGCGCGCCTACCGTCGCGTCGAGCTGGACGGGGGTTCGCTTGAGGCGATCTGGCGGACCACCAACCCGGTGACGTCGCCGGTCGGTGTCGGGCTCTACGTGGAGCCGACCTTCGGCAAGCTCGAGGACGAGCTGGAAACGCGGCTCCTGCTGCAGTCCAACTTCCTCGACGACAGGCTGATCGTCTCGGTCAACCTGCTGTTCGAGCAGGAGCGGGAAAAATACGATCCGGAAGGCGGCACCATCCGCAACTCCATGGGCGACATCCTGTACGGTGCCGACTATCGCTTCGCGCCGCGCTGGGCCGCCGGATTCGAGGGCCGCTTCCACACCGACCACGACGGCTACTGGTTCGCCAGGCGCACGCAGATCGCGAACTTCATCGGCCCGAACCTCCACTATGCCGACCAGAGCTGGTGGCTGACCGGGGCCTGGCGGCATCAGATCGGCGGGCAATGCTTCGCCGACGGCACCGCCGATTGCGCCCTGGGCAAGGTGTGGGACAACCACGGCCGCGACCAGTTCATCCTCAAGGTCGGCTACCTCTTCTAGGCCATGGCGATGCTCTGGAGACCTGCGGGCCTGCTGCCCATCGCGCTGCTCGGCGCCGCGCTTCCGGTCGTCGCGCAGGCCAAGGTGTATCTGTCGGTCGAGCAGTCGCAGCACGACATGTTCGGCAACGTGGCGCTCTCGCCCGCTCCCGTGATCCTGACGTCGGCCCAGCAGGACGCGCTGCGCGACGCGTCGTCGGTGTCGCTGCCGTTCCAGGGCAACCGCGTGTGGAAGACGGGCGACGGCGGCTGGTACATCGTCGACGAGGTCGTCGGCAAGCACGAGACGATCACCTATGCCGTCGGCATCAACGCCGATGGCACCGTGCGCCGGGTCGAGATCCTCGAGTACCGCGAGTCGTACGGTTTCGAAGTCGCGGGCGATGCCTGGCTGAAGCAGTTCGTCGGCAAGGGGAGCGATTCGACGGTGAAGCTCGGCAAGGACATCGAGAACATCTCGGGCGCCACGCTGTCGTCGAAACACGTGACCGACGGCGTGAAGCGGGTGCTCGTCATGTACGCGACGGTCCTGCGCGGGCATTGAGTCTCCCGTGCGCCGCAGTCGGCCCCTGCTCGGCACCTTCGTCGAGATCACGATTCCCGAGGCCGACGGCCCGGATCGCGACCTCCTGGCGACGGCGATGGAAGCGGCCTTCGAAGCCGTGGCGAAGGTGCAGCGGCTGATGTCGTTCCACGACAGCGGCAGCGAGCTCTCGGCCATCAATGCGTCTCCTTGCGGCAGCGTGCTGCGGGTCGATCCCTGGACCGTCGATGTCCTGCGTCTCGCGCTCGACCTGTGCGAGGCGACGTCCGGCGCGTTCGACTGCGGCATCGGCGACGTCCTCGTCTCGATGGGCGAGTTGCCCGACCACGGAGGAAGGGCCCGGTCCGGCGAGGCCGAGTCGCCGTCGATCCGGGACATCGAGGTGCTCGACGACCGGCACGTGCGCATCCGCCGTCGCGCCTGCCTGGATCTGGGCGGCATCGCCAAGGGCTTTGCTGTCGACATGGCCGTCGAGGCGCTCCGCGCACGCGGCGTCGTCTCGGCCGTCGTGAACGCCGGTGGCGACCTGCGGGTGCTCGGCGCGGAGCCGCAGGCCATCCATGTGCGTTCGGTCGATTCGTCTCCATCGTTGCGCTATCTCGGCTTGATGGCCGACGGCGCGGTGGCGACGTCGGTGATCGGCGCCGTGCCCGGTCGCTGCCACGGCGCGTTGATCGACCCGCGCTCCCGCCGTCGGCTGGCCGGACGGCACAGCGTCACCGTGCTCGCGCCGACCTGCGCGGTGGCCGACGGCCTGACCAAGGCGCTCGCCGTGACCGGCATGCTCGACCCGGCCTGCCTGCAACGCTACGACGCCGTTCCGCTCGTCGCATGAGCCGTCGCCACGGCGTCATGCGGATCGGGCGCATGGCCCGGTGGCAGCGCCGCTGCACCTATGCGCTGTTCGGCACGTGCTTCGTCTCGGGCATCGTCTGGTTTGCCTTGATGGACCTCGGGGGCTGGCAGCCGCCGCAGCTGGTGTTCTGGTGGATCGTGCACGGCGTCTCGAGCTTCGTCGCCCTCCTCGCCATCGGCGCGGCGATTCCGCAGCACGTCGTCGCGACGTGGCGGCACCATCGCAACCGCCTCGCCGGAACGACGAGCTTCGCGTTCATCGCCCTCGCAGCGCTGTCCGCCCTGTTGCTGCTCTACGGGCCCGAGGCGTCGCGCGCAGCGGTGCATTGGGCCCACGTCGGCATCGGGCTCGGCCTCGTCGTCGCCTTCGCGTGGCACGTGCTGCGCGGCCGCCGCAGCCTGTCGACGATCACGCCGGTGGCGTCGGCCACCACGGCCGCGGCGCCACCCGGAATCGCCCTGAAAGCCGCCGCCGTTTCTGCAGAAAACACCAAAGCCTGACGGAAGCATGACGACTTCCGACCGCGATTTTCCTAGAGTGCGGACGCTGTCCCGTGACGGCACACGCCACTCGACGCCTCGCGCGGTCCATCATGCATCCAGGCTTTTCCCATCCGCATCCCGCGACCAAGCGACCCGTGCCTTCCAGCATCGCCGCGATTCGTGCCCTGCGGGCGCGCGGACACGACGAGGACGCCGTGCGCCTGGCCCGGATCGTCCTGAAGGATCGCGGCGCTGAGGCAACCTGCCTCGGCGATGTCCACTTCCTGATGGCGCTCAGCCTGTTCTCGCTCGGGCGGAACGGCGAAGCCGCCTCCCACTACGCGCTCGCTCTCGCCGCGTCCGGTCGGCAATGAGGCACGCCCACCGTCCCTCCATGGAGCCGACCCCGACCCGGCCCACTCCATGAACAACGCGTCATCGCGCTCGATCGACCCATCGAAGCTCCCGTTCACATCGGAGCGTCGCCGACGCCACCGCGAGGTGTCGCCGCAACCGGGGCCGCTCCCGGCGCCTTATCTGGTCGCAGCGCCAACGGCGGCGGCGCCGCCGCAGCCGACCGGGGGCGACGCCGGCGCGGCCGATTCGCCGGCTGCCCGTGTCCGGCAGATCGAGGCGCTGCGCGGTGCGGGACGTCCCGCCGACGCCTTGCGCCTCGCCCTCGACGGGCTGGACGCCTGCCGCGACAGCCCAGCCGATGCCGCCGACATGCACTACCAGGTCGCCTTGAGCCTGCATGCCCTGGGGCACGAGCACGAAGCCGCCGGACACTACGCCCTCGCGATTTCCGGTCCGACGTGGTGAGGCGTGGCGACACGGCTGGTCAGTTCCGGCCGATGGCCAGACGACCGGCGACTTTCCGGTTCGAGACCGAGCTCTGCCATAGCTCGGACAGCCGTCGGCTGGCCTGTCGCAAGGCCGCGGTCATGGCGGTCAGCCAGTCGCGCGCCAGCGCGGTCACGACCACGGTCCCGGTTCGACGCGATCTCATCTCGACCACGCAGCGTTTGTCGACATCGCCGGCCGCGGCATCGAGCTGCGACAGCTTCAGCGTGATGCGCGGCAGCAGCCAACGGAGCCTGCGCGTCACCGAACCGGTCTCTTTCATCGCGAGCTGTCTCAGGTCGCGCCGCCTGGTCGCGGCAGCGACGTTCTGGATGAGGATTCTCATATCGACTCCGTGGGTAGTTGGAGACCGATATGTAGGGCATCGACGGGTTCGCAAAAAGCAGAGAAACCGGCTCTTCAAGTTCGCATCAACCTGAGGAACCCGGAACGGTGTCCGATGTCTCCGGTTGCCGTCGGAGAGCACTACGAATGGAAGAAGAGCTGGTCCCTGGCCCGTGACGTGATCGCCTCGACGCAGGGATGCGTGATGCGCCGCTCGACGGAGATCGCGAAGAACTCCTCCACGAGATCGGTGGTCCGGCCGAGGACATCGACGCCGTGTTCGGCGCAGATCTCCTGTTCGAGCACGGAAGGCGCCATGAAGACGCCCCGCCCCTCGCGACCGAATGCGGTGATGAGGGCGCTGTCGTCCAGCTCGGCGACGACCCTGACATGGAGTTGCAGGGACGCGCACCAGCCGTCGAAGCGGCGTCGGCTGCCCGCGTAGGTCGGCAGGAGCATCGGCGCCTCGTGCAGGTTCTTCGGAAACCTCCCCTTCAGCGTCGACCTGAGAGTCGGCGCCGCGTAGAACGACAGCGTGCTGGTCCCGAGCGAGTGATTGAACGCGCGCACGCTCATCTGCCGATGCATCGGCTCGTCGGCAAGCACGAGGTCGATCTTGCGCACGGCGAGCCGTCCGAGGAGGTCGTCGAGCTGGCCTTCGTGGCAGACCAGGCGAACCCGGTCCGAGACGTCGAGGGCGGGCTCCAGCAGGCGGTAGGCGATGGCCTTGGGCACGGAATCCGAAATCCCGACCCTGAAGTCGAGCCGTCCCGGCAAGCCCTGCGTGGTCGCGACCATGGCCGCCTGCAGCTCTTCGCCCAGCGCGAAGATCTGATCGGCGAAACGCAGCGCGGTGCGGCCCGCCTCGGTCAATTCGAGCCGCCGGCCGGCCTTCGTGAAGAGAGCGCAGCCGAGGCGCTGTTCGAGCAACTTGATCTGGCCCGACAAGGTCTGCGGCGTGATGTGCAGCTGCTCGCCTGCGCGCCTCAGCCCACCCGCCTTGGCGGTGGCCCAGAAGTAGTAGAGATGCTTGTAGTTCAAGGTCGGCCCCCGCAGCGCCGAACGGACGCGCTCGGCGAGGTGGACTCTCCGTCTCCGCATTGGTTCGGCTTTTTCGCAGTCAAACCTCTCGCGAAACGAATTTACGCGAAGTATTCGCGCTCCTAGACTGGCTCGGTCCTCACAGGAGTCTCGCCATGAACAAGAGCATGCACGTCGTCGAACGAACGGAATCGCCCGCCGGCTCGCCGCCGGCAACGGCGCGGAACCGCGTCCTGCGCAACACCTACTGGTTG
>CAZZVH010000205.1:3713-6918 GCA_964657365.1 uncultured Burkholderiaceae bacterium | reverse complement strand
AACCAGTAGACCGAGAGCACGAAGAGGATGCCGAGCCAGAGCAGCCAGCGGTCGGGCGAGACGATCTGCGCGAGGTACGGCACGTCCTGCACGACCGAGGCAGCGACCTTCATCACGTCCTGCAGGTAGTTCTGCGCGACCACCAGCAGCACGCCGCCGACGATCGCGCCGTAGACCGTGCCCATGCCGCCGATGACGACGATCAGCAGGACGTCGAGCATGATCTCGAACGAGAGCGTGGTGTCGGGTCCGTTGTAGCGGAGCCAGAGCGCGAGCAGCACGCCGGCGAGCGTCGCGAACAGCGCGGCGACGACGTTGGCGATGGTCCGGTAGACGACGGTGCGGTAGCCGATCGCCTCGGCCCGGAAGTCGTTCTCCCGGATCGCCTGCAGGACGCGGCCGAACGGCGAGTTGACGATGCGCAGCAGCGCCAGCACCAGCAGCACGGCGGCGATGAAGATCAGGTAGTACGTGAGCAGACGGCCGTCGACGGACGTGCCGAGAATCGGTGTGTTCGCATAGGCGGTCGCGGGCTGCAGCGCCTGCGGCACCTTGAAGCTCAGGCCGTCTTCGCCGCCCGTGAAGTCGGAGAGCTGCGAGGCCAGCGTCAGGAAGGCCGAGGCCACGGCGAGCGTGATCATGGCGAAGAAGATCGCCTTCACGCGCAGGCTGAAGAGGCCGATCGCGAGCGAGAGCACGGCCGAGAGCGCCAGCGCGGCGAGCGTGCCGACGGCGAGCGCCGCCCAGGTCGGCCCGAGCCGGGTGCTGGCGATGGCGATGCCGTAGGCGCCGATGCCGAAGAACATCGTGTGCGCGAAGCTGACGACGCCGGTGTAGCCGAGCAGCAGGTCGAAGCTGGCGGCCAGGACGATGAAGACGATGACCTTGGCGGCGACGTTGAGTGCCCGCGTGCCCGGGAACACGAACGGCGCCAGCGCCAGGCCGACGACGACGGCGATCAGCAGCAGCGCGAGCCAGCGGTCGCGCGGCCGGTCGTGCGAGAGCAGCCGGTCGAGCAGTGGCGCCTTCATCGCCCCGCCACCGGGTAGAGCCCCTGCGGGCGCCAGAGCAGCACGGCGACCATCAGGCCGATGCTGGAGAAGGTCGTCAGCGTCGGCGCGAGGAAACCGACGTAGTTGGTGAGCAAGCCGACCGCGAGCGCGCCGACCAGGCAGCCGAGCGTCGAGCCGAGGCCGCCGATGATGATGACGATGAACAGCAGCACGTTCACCTGGCCGCCGATCTGCGGCACGACGATCTGCTGGTTCATGCCCCACAGGCACCCGCCCAGGCCGGCCAGCGCGGAGCCGGCCGCGAACACGGCGACGAACAGGCGCCGGATGCGGTAGCCGAGGCTCTCGACCATCTCGCGGTCCTGCACGCCGGCGCGGATCAGCAGGCCGAGCTTGGTCCGGTTCAGCATCCACAGCAGCGCGGCCAGCACGACGAGGCCGATCGCCACGGCCACCAGCCGGAAGGTCTCGACGCTGGCCTCGCCCAGCCGCAGCGAGCCACGCAGCGCCTCGGGCAAGGGCAGCGGGATCTGCGCCGGCCCCCAGACGACCTTGATCAGCTCTTCGCCGACGATGGCACCGCCGAGCGTGACGAGGATCTGCTTCAGGTGCTGGCCGTAGACCGGCCGGACGATGACGCGCTCGAAGCCGAGCCCGATCGCACCGCCGAGCGCCATGGCCGCCAGCATCGCCAGCAGCACGGCGCCGAGGGTCGGCAGCAGGCTCGCCGCGCTGGTCCAGCCCGAGGCGGCGACGAGCACGCTGGTGGCGACGTAGGCGCCGAGCGCGATGAAGACGCTGTGGCCGAAATTGAGAACGTCCATCAGGCCGAACACGAGCGTCAGGCCGGACGCGGCGATGAAGACGATCATGCCCATCGCCAGGCCGGCGACGGTGAGCGTGATCCAGGTCGATGTCGAGCCGGTGGCCGGCCATGCGGCCAGGGCGATGAGGCCGACCAGGACGACCGGCAAGGCATCGCGGACGCCGGCCGGGCTCACTGGTGCGCCGCCAGGGAGAGTCCGAGCAGGCGGTGCTGCAGCGCGTCGTCGTCGGCCAGCGCGGCCATGCTGCCGCGGTGCACGACGCGGCCGTCGTCCATCACGGCCACGGTGTCGCCGAGCGCCTTGGCCATGGCGAAGTTCTGCTCGACCAGCAGCACCGTCGTCGCCGTCGACTTGAGCTCGCGCAGTGCCGCGATCAGGTTCCGGACGATCGCCGGCGCCAGGCCCTTGCTGGGCTCGTCGATCAGCAGCAGCCGGCGCGGCTCGATCATGGCCCGGGCGATCGCGAGCATCTGCTTCTGGCCGCCGGAGAGCTTGCCCGCGGGGTGCGTCCAGAAGGTCTTCAGTGCCGGGAACAGTCCGAACAGCCACTCGAGCCGCGTCGTGTCGAGATCGGCGATGCGCCGGGCACCGCGGGCGGCGAGCAGCATGTTCTCGCGCACCGTGAGGTCGGAGAAGATGCCCATGTTCTCGGGCACGTAGGCGATGCCGCGGCGGGCGATCTCCGGAGTGCGCGCCATGCCGCCGACGTTTCCGTCGTCGCTGTTCCCGCCTTCGCCGGTTTCATTTCCGGGCCCGCCGATGCGCTGGCCGTCGAACGCGATCGATCCGCGCGACGCGCTCCACAGGCCCATGATCGTGCGCAGCGTCGTCGTCTTGCCGGCGCCGTTGCGGCCGAGCAGCATCGTCACCTCGCCAGGCGGCACCTCGAGATCGACGCCGTGGAGGATGTGGTACGCGCCGATGTGCGTGTGCACGCCGCGCAGCGCCAGGAGCGGCACGGCACTCAAGCGACCTCCTCCTGCTCGGCAGGGGCCGCCGGCGCGATCCCGAGATACGCCTCCTGCACGACCTCCGAGGCGATCACGCTCTCCGGCTCGCCGTCGGCGACGAGCCGGCCGTTGTGGAGCACGACGATGCGGTCGGCCAGCTCGCGCACCACGTCCATCTTGTGCTCGACCAGCAGGATCGTCTTGTCGGCCTCGGCCTTGAGGCTGCGGATGAGATCGAGGATCACCGGCGCGTCCTCCACGCTCATGCCTGCCGTCGGCTCGTCGAACATGAACACGCTCGGCTCGAGCGCCATCAGCATCGCCACCTCGAGCTTGCGCTGGTCGCCGTGCGGCAGGCTGCTGGCTTCGGTGCCGGCGCGGTCGCCGAGGGCGACGCGCTTCACCAGGTCGTGCG
>CAZZVH010000205.1:0-3703 GCA_964657365.1 uncultured Burkholderiaceae bacterium | reverse complement strand
ACCGACCACAGATCGAGCCCGTGCCGCTGCCGCGACTGCACCGCGAGCCGCACGTTCTCGAGCACGCTGAGATGCGGGAACAGCTGCGTCAGCTGGAAGGCGCGGCCGATGCCGAGGTGGGTGCGGGCGGCGACGGCCGTGCGCGTGATGTCGGCGCCGTCGAGCAGCACGGAGCCGGACGTCGGCCGCAGCTGGCCGGAGACCAGGTTGAAGAAGGTCGTCTTGCCGGCGCCGTTCGGGCCGACGATGGCCGTGAGCGTGCCCGGCCGGAAGGCGCAGCTGACGCCGTCGACGGCGACGTGGCCGCCGAACCGGATCGTCAGGTCGCGGGTTTCGATCAACGCTTGTTCTTGATCGGGATCGCCATCTCGTCCGGCTTGATCTCGCGCACCAGCTCCGGCACGCCCCAGGCGAACGCCGGGTCGGCCTTGATGCGGAACTGGTACATGCTCTGCATCGCCTGGTGGTCTTCCTTGCGGAAGGTCATCTTCCCCTTCGGCGATTCGAAGCTCATGCCCTCCATGGTCTTGATCAGCTTCTCGGTGTCGGTGTCGCCGCCGGTCTTCTTCAGCGCCTCGACCAGCGCGATGCCGGCCGCCATGCCGCCCGCGGTGAAGAAATCGGGCGGCGTCTTGAAGCGCGTGTAGTGGTTGGCGACCAGCCACTCGTTGACCGGATTCTTCGGGATGCCGAAGTAGTAGTACGTGGCGCCTTCCATGCCGGGAAACTGCTTGTACGAGGCCATCGCCGGCAGGATGTTGCCGCCGGTCGCGACGTCGATGCCGTAGCGCTTCTTGAGATCGAGATTGGCGAGCGCGCCGAACGGCGACGCCGCGCCGGCCCAGATCACGAAGATCACTTTCCTGCCCGGCTTGTCCTTCAGCGCATCGACGACGCGCTGGATGCCGGCCGTGAAGTCGGTCGTCGCCTGCGGCAGGTACTCCTCGTGGACGATCTTCGCCTTGTGGATCGCGTCCTTGAAGGCCTTCACGCCGTCGCGGCCGAAGGCGTAGTCCTGGGCCAGCGTCGCGATCGAACTGCCGTCGGCGTCGACGGCGACGGCGTTCGAGATCGCGTCCTGCGAGCTGTTGCGGCCGGTGCGGAAGATGTAGCGGTTCCACTTGTCGCCGGTGATCGAATCGGCGACGGCCGGCTCGACCAGCAGGATCTTCTTCGCATCCTCGGCCACCGGCAGCAGCGCCAGCGCGACGCCCGACGACGACGGGCCGACGGCGATGTCGGCCTTGTCGTCGGCGTAGGCGGCGGCGAGCAGGTTCTTGCCGACGTCGGGCTTGCCCTGGTCGTCGCGTTCCAGCACCACGATCTTCCTGCCGGCGACCGTCATCGTGCCGTTGGTCGCGTAGTCGAGGCCCATCATCAGGCCGGTCTGCGTCTGCTTGCCGTACGCCTCGAGCGGGCCGGTCTTGCTGTAGACATGGGCGATGCGGATCTCGCCCCTGGCCTGCGCCTGCGCCTCCGCCGGAACGAGAACGGACGCCACGGCCAGTGCCGCGCCGAGAGTTGCCGACAGCGCGGCGCCGAAAGATGTCTTCATGGTGTTGTCTCCCGCTGCATGACGAGCCATGCAGCCGGCGCGAAGTGTAGGAGATCGAACCCTGTTCGACGGGCTGAACCGGCCGTCGACGGGCGTGCGGACGACGCGAACGACGCGACCGTCAGAGCCTCATCTCGAGCCGGATCTGCACGTTGATGAAGGTCGGCGCCGTGGTGCTCGAGGTCTCGCGCACCGGCACGCCGGTGATGTCCTGGCCGTCGACGCTGCTGCCGTACACATAGGCGCGCGGATCGAGGTTGCTCAAGCTCAGGCGCACCTGCCATGAGGGATCGAAGACCCACAGCGCGTAGGCGTCGGCGATGAGCTTCCTGCTGATCGACGCGGTCTGCACGTCGGAGATCCGCGTCGTGTAGCCCGGCGTGATGTTGACGTTGCCGCCCACCGTCAGCGGCCATTGCGCGAAGCGATAGTCGCCGCCGACGTTGGCGGTGCCGCCGGGCTGCTGGTCGAGCCGGTTGTCCGGGCCGGCGACGTCGTGCACGCTGGAATGGAACACGCTCGCGTTGGCGCGCACGTCGATGCGCGGCGCGCCGGGCCAGAGATCGCTGGCGCGGAACTTGGTCTCGAGCTCGATGCCTTCGGTCGAGGCCCGGCCGACGTTCTCGGGCCGCAGCACGTAGCGCTGCACGTTGGCGTACGGCACGCTCTGCAGTGTCGTCACGCTGCGCATGTAGTCGGTGATGTTGCGGCGAAAGACGTTGGCGCTGATCAGCCCGCTGCCCGGCAGGTAGCGCTCGATCGCGAGATCGATGCCGGTCGCCAGCTCGGGCCGGAGGTCGGGGTTGCCGGCGCGGTCGGCCTGGGTCGGGGTGTTCGGGCCGTCTACCGGATAGCGCGTGTTCACGGTGGGCCGGGCGATCAGGTTGGCGAGCGTCGGCGAACGGTAGCTGCGCGTCAGGCTGAGCCGCACCTGGTCGCTTCCCTTCGGGTCGGGCTTCCAGACCGCGTGCAGCAGCGGCGACCAGACGCTGCTGTGGTTGTCGACGTCGGGCTGGCCGAGCAGCCCGTCGGCGCGCGTGGCGATGCCTTCCCAGCGCAGGCCGGCCTGGGTCGCCCAGTGCGGCGTCGCGCTCCAGTCGTCCTGCGCGTAGGCCGCGATGCGTGTCGAGGCGGCCCGCTGCCGGGTGCCGAACGCGGCGAGGATCGGCACGCCGTCCTGCAACGTCGTGCTCGTGTTGTCGAGCCTGCCCGCCTCGACCTCCGCACCGGTGACGATGCCGTGGCTCTCGTAGGCGTTCTCGACCAGCTTGATGCTCGAGGTGGCGCTCGTGTCTCTGCTGTCGCCGTGCGTGTCGGTGACGGTCGGCTCGGCCCCGCCCTGCTCGGTGCGCAGCGAGCTCGACGGCCCGCGCGACTGGCCGATGCCGGCGCGCGTCTCGATCCGGCTGCTGCCCGCGAGCCGGTGCGTCCATTCGCCGTTGAGGCGTGTCAGCACGCTGCCGCCGCGGCCATCGGTGTGGACGCTGTCGTAAGGCGCCGGCAGGTCGCCGGCGGTCTGCGTCAGCGTGCCGTCGGCGTGAAAGCCGAACCGGTTCCAGACGACGATCGGCGTCAGCGTCACCTCGTCGATCCTGCCGTCGCCGCGCCATTGCAGCCGGCCGGTCGCGTGGATGCCGCCGCCGCGGGCGCGGTAGGCATTGGGCGCGAGCTGATCGAGGGTCAGGGCATCGTCGCTGAGGCGGCGGTCGACGGTGCGCGTCGTGCTGCTGCTGTCGCGGTCGTAGTGGAAGGCGCTGAGCGAGTAGTTGACGATGAACGGGCCGCTGGCGATGTTGCGCGTCCACGAGACGCCGGGCTGGAACGCGCCGTTCTCGAAACCGGTGCCGATCTTCACGTCGTTGACGCGCTTCGTGTAGCCGCCACGGGTGACGATGTTGATGGTGCCGGCGATCGCCCGCGCTCCGGTCTCGGCGGTCGGCGCGCGCAGGATCTCGATGCGCTCGATCTGGTCGGGCGAGAGCGAATCGAGCGAGAAGCCCGGCGGCACGCGCTCGCCGTCGAGCAGGATCTGGGTGTAGCCGTTGCCGAGCCCGCGCATCCGGATCTCGCCGCCGCGGCCGGGGCGGCCCTGGATCGTCACGCCGGGCAGGCGCTTCAGCACGTCGCCGAGCGTCGAGTCGCCGTAGC
>CAZZVH010000204.1:0-6918 GCA_964657365.1 uncultured Burkholderiaceae bacterium | reverse complement strand
CGGATCGCGTCGCGCTCGAAGGCGCCGACCAGGCCGCGGGTGCTGCCCTTCAGCAGCGAGACGGTGAAGTGGTTGGCCCAGAACCACTGCAGCCGCTCGGCGAACGGGCGGCGCGTGGCCACCGCGGTGACGAGGCGGGAGCGCGCATCGGCGACGATGACCTCGCGGTAGTGGCTGCCGATGATCTGCTCCGCCGTCGTGCCGGGTGGCGGATTCTTCGCCAGCTGCCGTTGCTCGCGTTCGGCGGCGACGTGCGCGAGCGCTTGGCGGGTGTCGAGCAGCCCATCGCCGCGCGGCGCGTCGGCCGGGCCGATCTGGGCCGTCAGCCAGCCGCGCGGATCGCCGCCGACGATGCCGAGGTCGGGTTCGCCGAGACCGAAGCGGTGCGCGGCGATGGCAGCTTGCTTTGACGCTGGAACGGACATGCGGCGTCTCCCGGATGAAGCAGCATGTTGCCCCGGCGCCGTCAACCGCGCATGTGCATCACGTCAAGAAATGTGCGATCGGACGCCGCTCGCCTCGCGGTTCGTGCCGTCGCTCAGTGCGCCAGCAGCCGGTCGATGCCAAGCACGTCGCTCGGCGTCAGCTGGCCGGCAGCCTGGCGCAGGCGAAGCATGCCGAGCAGGACGTCGTAGCGGGCGCGGGCCAGGTCGCGCTTGGTCTGGTAGAGCTGGTTCTGCGAATTGAGCACGTCGACGTTGACCCGGATGCCGACCTTGTAGCCGAGCTGCGTCGCCTCCAGCGCCAGCTGGCTCGACGCTTCGGCGGCCTCGAGCGCCTTCACCTGCGCCGCGCCGGAGAGCAGCGTGTAGTAGGCCTGCCGGGTCGCCTGGGTGACGCCTCGGCGCGCGGCATCGAGGTTGTTGCGGGCCTGCTCCTCCAGCGCGAGAGTTTCCTTGACGCGGTTCTGGATCAGGCCGCCGGTGTAGATCGGCATGGTGAGCTGTACGCCGATGCTGGTGCCCGTGTTGTAGCCGCTGAAGCCCGCGGCGATGGTGCCGTGGCCGCCGTTGACGGATGCCACGGCGTCGACCGTCGGCAGCGCCTGGGCCCGCGCCTTCTCGGTCTCGAGCTGGGCGATGTCGTAGCTGGCGAGGGCCTGCCGGACGGACGGGTGCGACTCGGCGGCACGGCTCACGTACTCGTCCACCGGCGCCGTCGGCACGGGCAGGACCACCGGCACCAGCAGGTCTTTCGGCGTGACGTTGTCGCGGCCGACCAGCTGGTCGAGCGCGATCCGCTTGGTGACCAGGTCGTTGTCGGCGGCGATCTCCTGCGAGGTCGCCAGGTCGAAGCGGGCCTGGGCCTCGCGCGTGTCGGTGATGGTGGCGGTTCCGACCTCGAAGTTGCGCTTGGCCGAGGCTAGCTGCTCGGCGATGGCGGCCTTGTTCGCGCGGGTCGTCGTCAGCGTGTCCTGGGCGCCGAGCACGTCGAAGTACGTCTGGCTGACACGCAGCATCAGATCCTGCTCGGCGGCGTCGAGCGCCGCCAGCGACGACTCCAGCGAGCGCTCCGATTGCGCGATGGTGACGCGGTTGCCGCGGTTGAAGAGCGGCTGCGTGCCGTTGAGGGCGGCGCTGTAGGTGTTGCTCCTGAAACTTTCGGTGAAAGGCTCCCGGGCGGTCGTGCGCAGCGCGTCGCCGGTGATCGAGAGGTTCGGTCGCATCAGCGCCCGGGACTGCTCGACGCGAAACGGCGCCGAGTCGTAAAGGGCGCGCGCCGACAGGTAGCTGGCGTCGTACGCGTGCGCCGCGTCGAACAGCTCCAGCAGCGACTGCGCCCGCGCCGCGGCGGGCAGCAGCATGGCCACGCAGGTGGCCACCGCGAGAAGGAGCCGGGGTCGAAAGCGCTCGAACATGGTCATTTCCTGGAAGATGCTTGTCTCGTTCTGCCTGGGCCGCTCGATACGCCACGTTGCCGCGGTCCGCGCCGTGCCGCCGAAGCCGCCGGCGAGGTTATAGACGGACGCGAGCCGGCTTCCCTCCGCCATGCGACGACCTGCGCACCGGAAGCGCCGTGTCGACGAAAACAGGCGACAGGCTGCGTGTCAGAAGACGAAGCGGCTCGGCTCGCCGAAGCCGCGCAGCCGTGGCGCGACCGCGTCGAACAGCTCGACGCTCGAATGTCCCGGCTCGCCGACGGCCTTCTGGCCGGACGACGCGGCCCCCGCACTCCGGGTGAGCAGCACGGCCCGCATGATCGGCAGCTGGCCGACGATGGTGGTGAGCCGGCCGCCGGGCTTGAGCTGGTCGAGCAGGGCGCGCGGCACCTCGGCGACGGAGCCGGACAGCACGATGACATCGAAGGGCCCGTCCGCCGGCGGCGCCAGCGACGCGTCGGCCTGCAGGACGGTGACGTTGCCGACCCAGGCGCGGCGCAGGTTGTCGGTGGCGAAGCGCGCCAGCTCGGGATCGATCTCGAGCGTGGTGACGTGCTGGGCCTTGTGCGCCAGCAAGGCTGCCATGTAGCCGGAACCGGCGCCGACCTCGAGCACGCGCTCGTGCCGCTGCACGGCGAGCTCCTGCAGGAGTCGCGCTTCGACCTTCGGCGCCAGCATGCCCTGGCCGTTCGGCAGCGGCACCTCGGTGTCGACGAAGGCCATCGAGCGATAGGCGAGCGGAACGAAGTCTTCGCGCTTGACCACCGAGAGCAGCGACAGGACGCTGTCGTCGAGCACTTCCCAGGTGCGGATCTGCTGCTCGATCATGTTGAAACGGGCTTGCTCGATGTTCATGGGGAGGTGTCGGTCGGGGACGGAAGCGGGCGCGAAGCCGGCAGGATAGCGCCCGGGCCGGCGCTGTCGCCGCCAGTCGCTGCGCCAACGCGCGAAACGCGTGCCATGATGCTCGCTGGTCGAGGAGGTCCGCCGCTGGTGAAGCCCACGCTTCCGTTCTTTCATCCCTGTCGCCACGATTTCATCCGGGTCGCCGTGGCGGTGCCGCGCATCCGGGTCGCCGATCCGGCCTTCAACGCCGCAGGGTCGGTGGAGATGCTGGAGCAGGCCGCGGCCGAAGGCGTCTCGATCGTCGCCTTCCCGGAGCTCGGACTCTCGGCCTACACCTGCGACGATTTGTTCCACCAGCGAGCCCTGCTCGACGCCTGCGAGAGCGCGCTCGCCAGCGTCGCCGATGCGACGGCCCGGCTGCCCCTGATGGCCATCGTCGGCATGCCGCTGCGCGTCGACGACCGGCTGTTCAACTGCGCCGTGGTGCTGTGCAACGGCAACGTGCTGGGCGTTCTGCCGAAGACCTACCTGCCCAACTACGGCGAGTTCTACGAGGCGCGCCAGTTCGCCAGCGCCGACAGCGCCGTCTCGCGCGAGATCCTGCTGCTGGGGGCCAGCGTGCCGTTCGGCAACGACCTGGTCTTCCAGGCCTCGAACATGCCGCTGTTGCGGCTCCATGCCGAGATCTGCGAAGACCTCTGGGTGCCGATCCCGCCGTCGACGCTCGCGGCGCTGGCCGGCGCGACGGTGCTCGTCAACCTGTCGGCCTCGAACATCACGATCGGCAAGGCCGACTACCGGCACCAGCTGGTCGCGCAGCAGTCGGCGCGCTGCCAGGCGGCCTACCTGTACACATCGGCCGGCGTCGGCGAATCGACGACCGACCTGGCCTGGGACGGCCAGGCGCTCGTCTACGAAAGCGGCGAGCTGCTCGCGCAATCGGAGCGATTCGTCAACGGCTCGCACCTGCTCACCGCCGATGTCGACCTCGAGCGGGTCTCGAGGGAGCGGATGCGCCAGAACACCTTCGGCCAGTCGGTGGCGCGGCACAAGGCGCTGCTCGCCGGCTTCCGGACCATCCCGTTCGAGCTGCCGCTCGACGAGCTGCCCGTCACCGCGCTGCGCCGCCGTGTCGACCGTTTTCCATACGTGCCCGCCGATGCGGCGACCCGCGACCAGCGCTGTGCCGAGGTCTACAGCATCCAGGTCTCGGCTCTCGTGCAGCGCCTCTCGGCCACCGGCATCGACAAGGTGGTGCTCGGCGTCTCGGGCGGCCTCGATTCGACCCAGGCGCTGCTGGTCTGCGCCCGGGCGATGGAGCTGCTCGGCCTGCCGCACGAGAACATCCTCGCCTACACCATGCCCGGCTTCGCGACGAGCACGCGCACGCTCGACCAGGCCAGGCGGCTGATAGAGGCGATCGGTTGCAGCGCGCACGAGATCGACATCCGGCCGAGCTGCGAGCAGATGCTGGCCGACCTGAAGCACCCGTACGCGGACGGCCGGCCGGTGTACGACATCACCTTCGAGAACGTGCAGGCCGGCGAGCGCACCAGCCACCTGTTTCGCCTCGCCAACATGCACGGCGCCATCGTCGTCGGCACCGGCGACCTGAGCGAGCTGGCGCTCGGCTGGAGCACCTACGGGGTCGGCGACCACATGTCGCACTACAACGTCAACGCCAGCGTGCCGAAGACGCTGATCAAGCACCTGGTGCGCTGGATCGCCGACACCGGCGTGCTGCCGCAGGCGAGTCCGGTGCTGCGCGACATCCTCGACACCGAAGTCAGCCCGGAGCTGGTGCCGGACGCGGGCGGGCAGCGCGGGGAGCCAGGCGAGGGCAGCGCGCCGTCGCAGAGCTCGGAAGCATCGGTCGGTCCGTACGAACTGCAGGACTTCCATCTCTACCAAGTGCTGCGGCACGGCTTCGCGCCGAGCAAGGTCGCTTTCCTCGCGTGGACCGCATGGCACGACACGGCTGTCGGCCTCTGGCCGGACGGGCTCGACGTCGTGCGGCGGGCCTACACGCTCGGCGAGATCAAGGCCCATCTGCGCAACTTCCTCGATCGCTTCTTCCGCACCAGCCAGTTCAAGCGCTCCTGCGTGCCGAATGCGCCGAAGGTCGGCTCGGGCGGCTCGCTCTCGCCGCGCGGCGACTGGCGCGCGCCGAGCGATTCGGAGTCGACCGTGTGGCTGAGCGAGCTCGAGACGGTGCCCGACGAATGACCGGGCGGCGCGGCGCGTTCGCGTCGATCGTGGTGGCCGTCGTCGGCCTCGCCGGCACGCTCGATCTCTCCGGCTGCATGTCGCTGCTCGGTCCACGCACGATCGACGTGTCGCAGTCGCGGCTCCAGGAGCTCGTGGAGGCGCGCTTCCCGGTGAAGAAGCGGCTCTTCGACGCCTTCGACGTCACGCTCGTCTCGCCCCGCATCAGCCTGCAGCCCGAGATCGATCGCCTCACCGTCGAGGTCGCGCTGGCTGCCGGCGGCGACGACGGCGCCGTGCGCGCATCGCTGTCGGGCGGCCTCGCCGTGAGTGCGGGACTGCGCTTCGAAGCCAGCGACAAGACGGTGCGACTCGTCGACGTGCGGGTCGAGCGCTTCGCCATCGACGGCCTGCCGGCCAGCTGGCAACGCCAGCTCGACCGCCTCGGCAAGCCGCTCGCGAAATCGCTGCTCGACGACCAGGTGCTGTACGCCTTGCGGCCGAAGGACGTCGCCGGGCTCGAGGGCCGCGGCCTGCGCCCGGCGGAGCTCCGCGTCACCGCGACCGGCGTGCGGATCACGCTCGTTCCTGCCGAGTACTGAGCGCACTCCACGCCAGCAGCACGCACGCGTCGCTAAGATCGCGGGCTTTGCCCACCGGAGAACGCGTTGGATCTTCTGCTGCTCGTCAAGGCCGCCCTCATGGGCATCGTCGAGGGCCTGACCGAATTCCTGCCGGTGTCGAGCACGGGGCATCTGATCCTGGCCGGCTCGCTGCTCGGCTTCACCGAAGAGACCGTGCGCTCCGCCAAGCTGTTCGACATCGTGATCCAGGCCGGCGCCATCTTCGCCGTCGTGCTGGTGTACTGGCAACGGGTGCGCGACACGCTTCGAGGCCTCGGCACCGGCGACCGCAAGCAGCAGCATTTCGCCCTCAACGTGCTGATCGGCTTCCTGCCGGCGGCGATCCTCGGCGTGCTGTTCAACAGCTTCATCAAGTCGCACTTCTTCACGCCCGTGGTCGTCGCCACGACGTTCATCCTCGGCGCTTTCGTGATCCTCTGGGCCGAGCGCCGGCCGGCCAGCGTGGTGCGGATTCATTCGGTCGACGACATGTCGCCGATGGACGCGCTGAAGGTCGGCCTGGCGCAGAGCCTGGCCCTGATCCCGGGCACCAGCCGTTCCGGCGCCACCATCATCGGCGGCATGCTGTTCGGCCTGGACCGCAAGGTGGCGACCGACTTCAGTTTCTTCCTCGCCATTCCGACCCTGATCGGCGCCAGCATCTACAGCCTCTGGAAAGATCGCGCCTCGCTCGGCGCGGCCGACGTGCCGCTGCTGCTGGTCGGCACCGTGGTGTCGTTCCTGGTGGCGCTGGTGGTCGTGCGCTGGCTGCTGCGCTACATCTCGACCCACACCTTCACGCCGTTCGCCTGGTACCGGATCGCCTTCGGGATCGTCGTGCTGGCGACGTGGCAGTTCGGCTGGGTGGACTGGCGCGGCTGATTCGACGCGGGCGCTCAGGCAGCGCGTCGCCGATCAATCGCGGCGCTTGCGAAAGAGCAGGTCCCAGACGCCGTGGCCGCGCGTCAGGCCACGCTGCTCGAATTTCGTGAGGGGCCGCTGCGCGGGCCGGTCGGCGAATCCGTCGGCGGTGTTCTCGAGTGCAGGCTCCGCGGACAGCACGGCGAGCATCTGCTCGGCGTAAGGTTGCCAGTCGGTCGCGCAGTGGACGACGCCACCGGGCGCCAGGCGCGAGGCGAGCAGGGCGACGAAGGGCGACTGCACCAGGCGGCGCTTGTTGTGCCGGTTCTTGTGCCACGGATCGGGGAAGAAGATGTGCACGCCGGCGAGGGACGCGGGCGCGATCATCGCCTGCAGCACGTCGACCGCATCGTGGCTGACGATGCGCACGTTCTCGAGCCCCATCTCGCCGATCAGCCGCAGCAGGGCGCCGACGCCGGGCGGATGCACCTCGATGCCGAGGAA
>CAZZVH010000203.1:0-6931 GCA_964657365.1 uncultured Burkholderiaceae bacterium | reverse complement strand
CTGTCCAGACTCAGGCCGTGGTCGGCAGGAGAAAGTGCTGCCGGTAGTAGACCAGCTCGTCGATCGACTCCTGGATGTCGGCGAGCGCGGTGTGCGCCTGCGCCTTCCTGAAGCCGGCCAGGATCTCCGGCTTCCAGCGCCGCGCCAGCTCCTTCAGGGTGCTGACGTCCAGGTTGCGATAGTGGAAGAACGATTCGAGGGCGGGCATGGTCGCGGCGAGGAAGCGCCGGTCCTGGCAGATGCTGTTGCCGCACATCGGCGACTTCGACTTGCCGACGTATCTTTCAAGGAAAGCGATCGTCTGCCGCTCCGCCTCGGCTTCGTCGACAGTCGATGCCCTGACCCGTTCGGTGAGGCCGCTCCGCCCGTGCGTGCCGGTGTTCCAGGCATCCATCGTCGCCAGCACGGCGTCGCTCTGGTGCACCGCGAAGACCGGGCCCTCGACCCGCTTCGTGAGCTGCGGATCGGTGACGACGACGGCGATCTCGATGATCCGGTCGCGTTCCGGCGACAGGCCCGTCATCTCGAGGTCGATCCAGATCAGGTTGTGCTCGTCCGGGGCCAGGTCGTCGTTCGCGGTCATCGCCGGATCGTAGCGCGGCGGCTCACGCGGCGTCGGTCGCACGCCTACACTTCCGCCGGATGACGTCATCGCGCTGGACCCTGCTCTTCGCCGCGGCGCTGGTCGTGTCGCTGGCCCTGCGCGCCTGGCTCGCGACGCGCCAGTCGCGCCATGTCGCGCAACACCGCGGCGCCGTGCCGACCGCGTTCGCCTCCACCGTGGAGCTGTCGGCGCATCGCAAAGCCGCCGACTACACGCTCGCCAAGATCCGCTTCGGCCAGCTCCAGATGGTCTTCAGCGCCGTCGTGCTCGTCGGCTGGACGCTGCTCGGCGGCCTCGGCGGCCTCGACGCATGGGTCCGGAGCGAGACGCTGCAGCGGCTCGGCGGCCTCGGCGACGAGATCGCGCTGGTCGCCGCTTTCGTTGCCGTCGGCGGCCTGCTCGAACTGCCGTTCGAGCTCTACGCGACCTTCGGCCTCGAAGGCCGCTTCGGCTTCAACCGGACGACCTGGACACTCTGGCTCGCCGATGCCCTCAAGGGCCTGGCGTTGTCGATCGTCATCGGCATCCCGCTGATCGCGCTGGTGCTCTGGATCATGGCGTCGACCGGCGCGTTCTGGTGGCTGTGGGCGTGGTGCGCCTGGGCGGCCTTCAACCTGGTCGCCCTGGTGCTCGCGCCGACGCTGATCGCGCCGCTCTTCAACCGATTCGAGCCGCTGCAGGATGCACCGCTCGAACTCCGCGTCCGCGCCCTGATGAGCCGGGCCGGATTCGCCGCCAAGGGCCTGTTCGTGATGGACGGCAGCCGGCGCTCCGGGCACGGCAACGCGTACTTCACCGGCTTCGGCGCTGCGCGCCGCGTCGTCTTCTTCGACACCCTTCTCGCACGGCTCCTGCCCGAGGAGGTGGAGGCCGTCCTGGCGCACGAGCTCGGCCACTTCAAGCTGGGCCACATCGGCCGACGCATCGGCTCGTCGTTCGCCGTGAGCTTCGTCATCTTCGCCGTGTTCGGCTGGCTGGCCTCGCAGACCTGGTTCTACACCGGCCTGGGCGTGCGGCCGGCGTTCGACGCGCCCTCGGGCGCGCTGGCGCTGATCCTCCTGCTGCTGATCGCGCCGGTGTTCGGCTTCTTCGTCTCGCCACTGTTCGCGCGCATGTCGCGCAGGCACGAGTTCGAGGCCGATGCCTGGGCCGCCGCGCAGGCCGACGGCAGCGCGCTCGCATCGGCGCTGCTGAAGCTGCACCAGGACAACGCCTCGACCCTGACGCCCGACCCGGTCTATGCGCGGTTCTACTATTCGCACCCGCCGGCGGTCGAACGCCTGGCCGCACTTCGCCCTTCCTGAGCCCGACGCCATGACCAATTTCCTCGAGCAGAGATGCCAGCAGAGCGCCGCCGCGATGAGCGAGACGGAGATCCGCAACCACCTGGCGCAGACCAACAGCTGGCGCGAAGCCGAGCAGGCGATCGAGAAGACCTACGCCTTCAAGGACTGGCTCGAGACGATGGCGTTCGTCAACGCGCTGGCCTGGATGTGCCACGTCGAAGACCACCACCCCGAGCTGAGCGTCTCGTACGACCGTTGCGTCGTGCGCTTCTCGACGCACTCGGCCAAGGGCATCACGCGCAACGATTTCATCTGTGCCGCCAAGGCCGATGCCCTCATCGCCTTCGTCGGCTGAGCAACCGGGACGGGTCGTCTCGGGGCACGGCCGTCACGTCGTCGTCGAGACCCCCGAAGGCGAACGCGTCCTGTGCCATCCGCGCGGCAAGAAGAGCGCGTGCGTGGTCGGCGACCGGGTCGTCTGGAACCGCTCCACCGATGAAGGCGTGGTCGAGTCGACCCTGCCGCGCAGCAGCCTCCTGTACCGACAGGACGCCTGGAAGACCAAGGCCTTCGCCGCCAACATCGACCAGCTGCTGCTGGTCGTCGCCGCCGAGCCGGTCTTCAGCGAATCGCAGCTGGCCCGTGCGCTGATCGCCGCGCGCGAGGCGCGCATCGATGCACGCATCGTCCTCAACAAGCGCGACCTGCCCGCCTTCGCCGCGGCCGAGACGCGTCTGGCGCCCTATGTGGCGATGGGCACCGACGTGATCGCCGTCGCCCTCAAGAAGGAACCCGACGACGCGCGGGCGACGCTCGCGCCGCTGCTCCACGGCAAGTCGACGTTGGTGCTCGGGCCGAGCGGCGCCGGCAAGAGCACGCTGGTCAACCTCATGGTGGCGGACGCGGCCGCGCAGGTCGGCGAGATCTCGCAAGCCCTGAACAGCGGCCGCCACACGACGACGGCGACGCAGTGGTACTGGCTCGATGCCGATCGCGCGAGCGCCTTGATCGATTCGCCCGGCTTCCAGGAATTCGGCCTCCGCCACATCGCGCCGAACGAGCTCGCCGGCCTGATGCCGGACATCGCCCGCTTCGCGACCGGCTGCCGCTTCTACAACTGCAAGCACATGCAGGAGCCCGGCTGCGGCGTGCTGGCCGCGCTCGAGCGCGGCGAGATCAGCGCGTCCCGCTACCGCATCTACCTGGAGATCCGCGCCGAGCTGCCCGACTGACGGCCCGCCGTCAGCCGATCAGGTTGGCCAGCGACAGCAGGGCCAGCAGCAACATCCAGAGCACGACCGAGCGCCACACCAGGCCGACGACGCTGCGCAGGTGGCCGAGCGTCGGCACGGCGCCCGGCGTCGAGCCGTCGGCATCGGTCGACTCCGGTGGCGCGCCCGCCTCGAAGGTCTTGGCCCGGTCGCGTGCCAGACCCGGGGCGGAGCCTCCACCCAGCCGGATGCCGACAGCGCCGGCGGCCGCCGCGAGGATGACGCCCTCGCTGTCGTACTTCCACAGCGTGGCGTCGCGGCGCCAGCAGTTGACGGCCTCCTCGAAGTTGCCGACGACCGCGAAGCCCGACGCGGTGAGACGCGCGGGAACGTGATCGAGGAGGTGGAACAGGCGCAGCGACAGGGCCATCAGACGTTCGTTGACGGTCACGCCGCCCTCGCCGGCGCGGAACGACCAGTAGCGGCTCGCGAGCTCGGCCATCCGGTAGAGCACCGCACCCGCCGGGCCGAGCCCGAAGCCCGACAACAGCACGAACCAGAAGAAGACGCCGAACACGTGGCGGTGCGCGGCGAGCAGCGAGTGCTCGATGAGATGGCGCAGGAACTCGGAGCGCGGCAGCTCGCTGGCATCGAGGTGGCGCCACTCGGTGAGCAGGCGGCGCGCCTCGATCTCGTCGCCCCGGTCGAGGGCGGCGCGGATGTCGGTGAAGTAGTGGCTGAACTGGCGAAAGCCGAGCGTCAGGTACAGCACGCCGACATCGAAGGCCAGGCCGAGCAGCACGTTGATGCGGTTCAGGCCGATGAAGATGGCGAGCGTGAGGATCGACGGCGCCAGCGCGGTCACGCACCAGACGACCCAGGCATGGCTGTCACGGCCGGCGTCGAAGTTCCTGGCGGTCCAGTCCATCCAGCCCGTCAAGGCGTCGTGGACGGCATTGCGACGCGGCAGCGGCTTGACTTGCTCGAGCAACAGGGCGAACAAGACGGCGAAAAAACTCATCGCGGGCGATCATAACGGCGGGTGTGGCAGCGGAACTTTCGCGGACGAGCAGTCCGGCGACTGTCCGAGGGGCATCATGTTCGGTTACGGACCACAGCATGCGAGGCGACATGACGAGACTGCACTGGCTTTTGTTGCTGACATTGGCGGCCTGCGCCACACCGTCCGCCCTGTTGACGCCGTCGAAGGTGGCTCCACCGGCCACTGTCGCAGTCAGCGAGACGCACTTCGGCATCGCCAGCGATGACCCGTACCGGTGGATGGAAGAGCCGGCGCGCGAAAAGGAGATGGTCGCCTGGGTTCGCGCCATGAGCGACGCTTCCACGCCACAGCTGCGGGCCTTGCGGGAACGCGCCAACTTCGCCCGTCTGCTCGGCGAGTCGACGCGTGCCGGCACGCGCTATTCCGACGTCACGTCGGCCTCGGGCAAGCTCTTCTATCGGCGGCTCACACCTGCCGATCGCGTGCCGAGCCTGGTGGTCCGCGACGGCAGCGGCGAGCGCGTCCTGGTCGATCCGACGGTGGGCAACGAGGGCGTCGCTGCGATCAACAACTACACCGTGTCGCCCGACGGCGACGTCGTCGCCGTGCACACCGCCAAAGGTGGCGGCGAGGTGGGTGAGACGCGCTTCATCGACGTCGCCAGCGGCCGTCCGCAGGGCGATCCGCTGGCCCCCATCTGGGGCGAGTTCGCCGTCACCTGGATCGCACCGGACGTCGTCGGCTACACCCGGATCACCGCGACCGGCCCCGGTGCCGACACGATGCAGGGCATGCAGGCAATGCTCGTCAAGCCGGGCGCCGCAGGCCCGGGGCGCCCTGTCCTCGGTCGAGGTGTGGCCGGCAGCCCCGTCTATGAAACGCAGGAATTCCCGATCCTCTGGCGGCCGCGGACGAGCGCGATCGTCTTCGGCATGGGTGGCGGCGCACGTTCCGATACGCGGATGTCCGTCGCACATGCCACCGATCTCGCGGGCGCCTCGCCGGGCTGGCGCGAGCTGGCCACGTACGACGACGAGGTGGCCGGGGCAACCGCCGTCGACGACGACATCTACTACCTGTCGACCCTCGGCGCATCCAATGGCCGCATCCTGCACCGGCGATGGACGGCCGCAGGCCTGACGCCGGTCGACGTGACCCTGCCGGAAGGCGAACTCGTCCTCGACGGTCTCGAAGCCGCCCGAGACGGCATCTACGTGTCGGCGCAGCGCGACGGCATCGCGCACCTGCTGTTCCGGCCCGCCGGCGGGGGACCGGCACGCGAGATCCCGCTGCCCTTCGACGGTGCCCTCTCCAACCTGCGCGTCGATACAGACGGGCGTTCGATCGTCTTCGCCCTGAACGGCTGGACCCGCGCCACCAAGTTTTTCCGAGCCACCGGCGGGCAGGCTGCTCCGCTCGGCCTGCAGTCGGACAGCTGGGCCGCCGCGTCGGGCCTGACGACCGTGCGCGAGGAAGCGATCAGTGCCGACGGTACGCGCGTTCCCCTGGTCGTGATCCTGCCGCCCGGCGGCAAGCGAGTCGCGATGCCGACGCTGCTGGAAGGCTACGGCAGCTACGGCGACGTCAACGTCGCCCCTTGGTACAACCCGTATCTGCTGCCGTGGTCGGTCGATGGCGGTGCCCTGGCGTTCTGCGGCAGCCGTGGCGGCGGCGAGCGCGGCCGCAGCTGGCACGAGGCCGGTCGGGCCGGCCGCAAACCGAACGCCCAGGCAGACTTCATCGCCTGTGCCGAGCGGCTCGAAACGGCCGGCTATGCCACCGCGAGGACGATGGTGGCGTCCGGCACGAGTGCCGGTGGCCTGCTGGTGCCGCCCGCCGTGCTGAAGCGGCCCGACCTGTTCGCGGCGCTGATTCCGCGTGTCGCCATCCTCAACGCCACACGGCTGGGAGCCGCGCAGAACGGCGCCAACCAGTTCGCGGAGATGGGCGATCCCGAGACGGCCGATGGCTACCGCGGGCTCGCCTCGCAAGACGCCTACCTGATGCTGGCCGACGCCAAGGACCTGCCCGACACCTTGATCACCGTCGGTCTCAACGACAAGCGCGTGGCGCCTTGGGAGGCCGCCAAATTCGCAGCGCGCGCATCCGCGAAGTTCGGCTCGCGACGGCTCGTCCTCGTGCGCGCCGATGCCGAGGCCGGGCATGGCGTCGGCTCGGCGCGGGATCTGCAGATCGCCGAATTCGCCGACGTTCTGGCGTTCGCGCGCGACCGCGCCTCGCGGTGATGTCGATCAGGCCGCGAGGAAGCGATAGAGGTTGCGCAGCATGGCAGCGGTGGCGCCCCAGATGAAGTAACGATGCGGCTCGCCGTCGGCGCCGACCCCCGGCCACGGCATCGACAGGAACTCGCGCTGCACGCCCCCGAACTCGACCGCGTGCCGCTGGTGATGTGCAGGATCCATCAGCCAATGCAGCGGCACCTCGAAGACCTCGGCGACCTCGAAGGGGTCGGCAGCGGGCGTGAAGCCCGGCTCGACGAGAGCGACGACCGGCGTGACGACGAAGCCGGTGCCTGTGGTGTACATCGGCAAGCTGCCGAGGACCTCGATCCACGTCGTCTCGACGCCGATCTCCTCGCTGGTTTCGCGCAGCGCCGTGGCGGTCGGATCGGCGTCGAAGGTCTCGGCGCGGCCACCCGGAAAACTGATCTGGCCGGGGTGGTCGGTGAGATGTGCGGTGCGCAGCGTCAGCAGCACGGTCGGCGTGTCGTGCGTGACGATTCCGATCAGCACCGACGCGTGGGCCGGGGCTCGGTCGCCGATCCGGCGCTCGAAATGACGCTTTCCGAAGCCAAACGAATCGACCC
>CAZZVH010000202.1:0-6939 GCA_964657365.1 uncultured Burkholderiaceae bacterium | reverse complement strand
GGTCGTTGCTCACCGCGCGCAACGACGCGGCCCCGCTGGAGCGGCGCGCGCAGGAGGCGCAGTTCTAGCTGCGTTCGCAGGTCGCGCGGCGCGCCGAACTCGATCGCGCGATGGCCACCGCCGCCGAGCAGATCGACACGAACCGCTCCGCCGACGCGAAGCTCGCCGCCGAGCTCGAGCGCCTGACCGACAGCGAAGCCGAGGCCGAGCTCCAGGCAGCGCTGGCGATCAAGCTCGATCGCGAGACCACGCTGGGCAACAAGCGCAGCCTCTACGACGACCTGTCGCAGCGGCTCAAGAAGGCCGACGAGCAGCGCCTCGGCCACGAGCACGGCCTGCAGCCGCTGCGCGACCGGCTCGGCGCGCTGCAGCTCGAGGAGCAGGCCGCCAAGCTGGGCGGCGCGCAGTACCTGGAGCAGCTCGACACGGCGGGCGCCGATCGCGACGCCGTGGGTCGGGGCGTCGAGGAGGGCGGCGTCAGGCTCCAGGGGCTGCAGGGCCGCATCGACGCCCTGAACCGGGAGATCGAGTCGCTCGGCGCCGTCAACCTGGCGGCCCTCGACGAGCTGACGACCGCCCGGGAACGCAAGGGCTTCCTCGATGCGCAGAACGCCGACCTGGGCGAGGCGATGAGCACGCTCGAAGACGCCATCAAGAAGATCGATCTCGAGACCCGCGAGCTGCTCGGCTCGACCTTCGACAAGGTCAACGACCACTTCGGCCGCATGTTCCCGACGCTGTTCGGCGGGGGCACGGCGCGACTCGTGATGACCGGCGACGAGATCCTCGACGCCGGCGTGCAGGTGATGGCGCAGCCGCCGGGAAAGAAGAACAGTTCGATCCATTTGCTGTCGGGCGGCGAGAAGGCGCTCACGGCGATCGCCCTCGTGTTCGCGATCTTCCAGCTCAACCCGGCGCCGTTCTGCCTGCTCGACGAGGTCGATGCGCCGCTCGACGACGCCAACACCGAACGCTATGCCAAGCTCGTCGGCGAGATGTCGAAGGTGACGCAGTTCCTGTTCATCAGCCACAACCGCATCGCCATGGAGATGGCCGAGCAGCTGATCGGCGTGACGATGCAGGAGCAGGGTGTCTCGCGCATCGTCACGGTCGACATGCCGGGCGCGATGCAGCTGGCCCAGGCGGCCTGAGCGGTGGGCGAGAGGCTGCGTTGAGCACGCTCACGGTCGCGCTGGCATCGCTCGGCGGCGTCGTCCTCGCCGGCGTGGTCGCGCATGGCGCCTGGCAGGCGCGACGCGCGGGCCCGAAGCGCGCGAGCGATGCTCGCCAGGAGCCGGGGGCCGGCCAGGTCGCGCCGCGCGAGGACCCGGGCTTGGGCGGCGATCCGGCGAATCCCGCCGGCATCGGCGGCGTCGACGGGCGCGCGGACGACATCGACCTCGACCCCTCCCTCGACGCGTTGTCGCCGTCGGCGCGCCGCCTCTCGCGTCGTTTGCCGCTGCAGCTCGATGCGTTGATCGACGCCTTCGCGCAGCTCACGCCCGACGCGCCGGTGACCGGCGATGCGCTGGTGCCCCACCTGCCGTCGAAGCGCCATGCCGGCAGCAAGCTCTTGCTCGTCGAAGGGCTCGATACCGAGACCGGGCAGTGGGAGGCGCCGGTGCCCGGCCGCCGCTACGGCGAACTGCAGGCTGGCGTCCAGCTGGCGAGCCGCACCGGCGCGCTCAACGAGATCGAGTACTCCGAGTTCGTGCAGCGGATCCAGGTGCTGGCCGAATCGATCGGCGCGTCGGCCGACTTTCCCGACATGCTCGACGTGATGGCGCGGGCCCGCGAGCTCGACGCCTTCGCCGGCCAGCACGACGCTCAGCTCGCGGTCCACCTGCTCGCGCGCGGCGCGGCCTGGAGCGTCGGCTACATCCAGCAGCATGCACGCCGGCACGGCTTCGTGCCCGGCGTCGTGCCTGGCCGGCTGGTCTATCCGTCGGCCGAGGAAGGCGCGCCGCCGGTGCTGACGTTGACCTTCGATTCCCAGGCGGCACTGGCCGACGAGCCCGACCGCGCTTCCGTGCGCGACGTGACGCTCGCCTTCGACGTGCCGCAGACGGCACCGTCGGCCGAGCCGTTCAGGGCCTGGCAGGCGGCGGCGCAGGCGCTCGCGGTCGGCATGGACGCGGCGATCGTCGACGACAACGAGCAGCCGCTCAGCGAAGAAGGCTTCGCGACGATCGGCGGCGAGCTGGGCCAGCTCTATGCCGCGCTCGAGGCCCGCGATCTCGCTGCGGGGTCGGCCGCGGCGCGGCGACTCTTCAGCTGACGACGGGACGGTTCGGGTGGCTGCGACCCGCCCCGCTCGCTCGCTGGCAACGGCCACCGTTCGCGCGATGGAGTTGCGGGAGACGCTCGATCGCCATGCACGCGCCTATTACGTGCTCGACGCGCCGGAGATTCCCGACGCCGACTACGACGAGCTGTTCCAGGAGCTGCAGGCGATCGAGACGGCCTATCCGGAGCTGCTGACGCCGGACTCGCCGACCCAGCGCGTCATCGGCGCCGTGCTCGACGGGCTGCAGCCGGTGCACCACGCGGTGCCCATGCTGTCGATCGACACGGAGACCGACACGACCGCGGCCGGCGCCGAGAAATTCGATGCGCGGGTGCGCAACGCGCTCGGCCTGGCCGAGACCGATCCGCCCGTGCGGTACGCGGCGGAGATGAAGTTCGACGGACTGGCGATCAACCTGCGCTACGAAAGCGGCGACCTGGTCCAGGCGGCCACCCGCGGCGACGGCGAGACCGGCGAGGACGTGACCCACAACGTGCGCACCATCCGCGACGTGCCGAAACGCCTGAAGGGCATCGCCGCCGCGGTGCTGGAGGTGCGCGGCGAAGTCTTCATGCGCCGCGACGATTTCGATGCGCTCAACGCGCGCCAGCGCAAGCTCATCGACGGCGGTGCGAAGAACGAGAAGACCTTCGTCAATCCGCGCAACGCCGCCGCCGGCGTGGTGCGCCAGCTCGATGCCCGCAACGCCGCGAAACGGCCGCTGAGCTTTTTCGCCTACGCCATCGGCGAGGTCGTCGGCTGGGAGGTGCCGCCGACGCAGACCGCATTGCTCGATGCGTTCGATGCGATGGGCCTGCCGGCGAGCCCGATGCACGAGACCGTCGCCGGCGCTGCCGGGCTCGTCGCGTTCCACGAGCGGATCGCGCAGCGGCGCGACGGCCTGCCGTACGAGATCGACGGCGTCGTCTACAAGGTCGACGACCGGGCGCTGCAGCAGCGGCTCGGCTTCAAGTCGCGCGAGCCGCGCTGGGCGGTGGCGCAGAAGTACCCGGCGCAGGAACGCAGCACGACGCTCAACGCCATCGACATCCAGGTCGGCCGCACCGGCAAGCTGACGCCGGTCGCCAAGCTGGAGCCGGTGTTCGTCGGCGGCACGACCGTCTCGAACGCCACCCTGCACAACGTCTTCGAGGTGCGACGCAAGGGCGTGCGCGTCGGCGACACGGTGGTCGTGCGCCGTGCCGGCGACGTCATCCCCGAGGTCGTGGCGCGCATTCCGGCGCCGCGGCCGGTCTACGTGCCGAACTTCCGGATGCCGGCGACATGCCCGGTCTGCGACAGCCGCGTCGCGCGCGAGAAGGGCGGCGTCGACCACCGCTGCACCGGCGGCCTGTTCTGCGCGGCGCAGCGCAAGTTCGCGATCCTGCACTTCGCCGGGCGCCGCGCGCTCGACATCGAAGGGCTCGGCGAGAAGATCGTCGACCAGCTCGTCGACGCCGGCCTGGTCGCGTCGCTGCCCGACCTGTACGCGCTCGGCAAGGAGGCACTCGAAGCGATGGAGCGGATGGGCGACCGAAGCGCGGCCAATCTCGTCGCCAACCTCGAAGCCAGCAAGCAGACGACCTTCGCGCGCTTTCTCTACGGTCTCGGCATCCGCCACGTCGGCGAGACGACGGCCAAGGACCTGGCGCGTCATTTCGGCGGCATTGAACGGTTGCGGTCGGCCAGCGTGGAGCAGCTGCTCGAGGTCGAGGACGTCGGGCCGATCGTCGCCGAGAGCGTGCATGCGTTCTTCGCCGAACCGCACAACGTCGAGGTCATCGACGGGCTGCGCCGCGCCGGAATGGGCTGGCCCGAGAGCGACGGCACCGCGAGCGCCGAGCCGAAGCCGCTCGCCGGCAAGACCTTCGTCCTCACCGGGACGCTGCCGACCCTCTCCAGGGACGATGCCAAGGACATGATCGAGTCGCAGGGCGGCAAGGTCTCGGGGTCGGTGTCGAAGAAGACCGACTGGGTCGTCGCCGGCGCCGAGGCAGGGTCGAAGCTCGCGAAAGCCGAGTCGCTGGGTCTCGCCGTGATCGACGAGATCGCGCTGCTGAAGCTGCTCGACGACAGGCGGGTCCGTTGAGCGACTGGCTCGCCCTGGCTCGCGCGGCCGCATCGGTCGAGCCGCTGCGTCCGCGCGCGCCGCTGTTCCTCATGCATCGCGGCGCCATCGAGCGCATCGGCAGTGTCGAGCAGGAGCTGGTCGCCCGGCTGGTCGCGCAGGGCTTGCCGGTCCACCCGCACCGTGGAGGTCTTTGCGTCGACGAGCCGGCGAATGCGTCGCTCGCCGCGCTCGCGGCATGGCTGCAAGGTGCAGGACTGGCCGGGCCGTGGCGCGACGAGTTGCTGGCGGTCGTCGACGACAGCGGCCGAACGATCGGAGCGATCGAGCGCGGCGCGGTGCGTCCGCTGGGCCTGGCCACCTCGGCCGTCCATCTGGTCGGCCGGGACCATGACGGGCGGCGGTTCTGGGTCCAGCAGCGCGCGCTCGACAAGTCGACCGACCCGGGCCTGTGGGACACCTTGATGGGCGGGCAGGTGGCGCTTGGGGAATCGATTCGCGACACGCTGGAGCGGGAGACGATGGAGGAGGCCGGCCTGGCGATCGATTCCTTGCTCGATCTCGAACCGCGCATGCCGATGGAGATCCGGCGTCCGGTCGCGGAGGGCTACATGATCGAGCGCCTCGAGGTGTTCCGCGCTCGCCTGCCGCCGGACGCAGTGCCGGTCAACCGGGACGGCGAGGTCGAGCGTTTCGCCTGCGTCGAACCCGAGAGCCTGCAGAAAATGCTTCAGAGGGGCCTGTTCACGCTCGAGGCCTCCCTGATCCTGTCCGCCGAGCTGGCGAATGGATCGAACGCCGGCCCGGGCTAGGCCGCGGGCGCGGGGCTCGGTTCCATCAGCGCGGAGCGCACGGCGGCAAGCAGCGCATCGGGCGCCTCGGACATCAACGCGTGGCCCGCCGCGAGCGTCACGACACGGGCGCGCAGCGCCGTGGCGATCGACGCGGCTTGCGTCGGTCCTGTCATCTGGTCGCGGGCGCCCAGCACGAGCGTGACGGGACAGGCGATGCGCGACGCGGCATCGAGACCGCCGGCGTATCGGTCGCAGGCCTCGAAGTCGTCGACGAACAGATTGCGGCCGGGCCGCGCGCCCTGCATCCGCCGCATCAGTGCGCGGCCGGCGCCGTGCAGCCACGTGCCCGGCCCGGGGTAGGACGGCTTGCCGGCGAGTGTCGAGTGCGAGAAGGCGTTGACGCTGTCGATCGCCGCGAAGGCGTCGTTGCGGGCAGCGTCGAGCAGCGCGGGTGAGACGGCCATCGGATAGGCGGTGCCGATCATCACCAGGCGGTGGGCCTGCCCGGGGGCCCGCGACGCGGCTTCGAGCGCGATCAGCGAGCCCATGCTGTGGCCGACGAAGCTCGCTCGCTCCACGCCGGCCGCATCGAGCAACGCCAGCAGCCAGGCCGCGATCGCCTCGACGCTACCGAGCGGCGGCCCGTCGCTGCGGCCGTGCCCGGGCAGGTCGGGCACGATCACGCCGTGGCCGTGGTGGGCGAACCAGCGCGCCAGCAGGGTCCAGACGCTGTGGTCGTTCAGTGCGCCGTGGAGGAAGACGACGGTGGGCAGCGACGGATCGAAGGCCTTGCCGCCGGTGTAGACGTAGGCGTCGTGTCGCCCCGACGCGCCACCGACGGCGAGCTTCATGCCTTCGCCGCGACCTTGAGCGCGCGCTTCAGGTCGTCGATCAGGTCGTCGGCGTCCTCGAGCCCGATCGAGAGCCGGATCGTGCCGGGGCCGATCCCGGCACGGGCGAGCGCGTCGTCGTCCATGCGGAAGTGCGTTGTCGACGCCGGGTGGATCACGAGCGAGCGGCAATCGCCGACGTTGGCCAGGTGCGAGAAGATCTTCAGCGCCTCGATGAAGGCGCGGCCCTGCGCGCGGCTGCCCTTCAGGTCGAAGCTGAAGATCGAGCCGCAGCCGCGGGGCAGGAGGCGCTTCGCGAGCGCGTGGTCGGGGTGGGTCTCCAGCTCGGGATAGCCGACCCGCGCCACCGCCGGCTGGCTCGCGAGGAACGCGACGACCTTGCGCGCGTTCTCGACATGCCGGGCCATCCGCAGCGGCAGCGTCTCGAGCCCCTGCAGGATCAGCCAGGCGGTGTGCGGGCTCATGCTGGCGCCGAAATCGCGGAGGCCTTCGCGGCGCGCGCGCAACAGGAAGGCGCCGACCGTGCTCTCCTCGCTGAACACCATGCCGTGGAAGCCCTCGTAGGGCCGCGTCAGCTCGGCGAAGCGGCCGGTCGCGGCCGTGGCGGCGTCCCAGTCGAAGCGGCCGCTGTCGACGAGCACGCCGCCGATCACGGTGCCGTGGCCGGAGAGGAACTTGATCGCCGAGTGGTAGAGCAGATCGGCGCCTTGCTCGAACGGCTGCATGAGCCACGGCGTCGTGAACGTGGAGTCGACCAGCAGGGGCAGGTGCGCCGCGTGGGCGATCTCGGCCACGGCGGGGATGTCGAGCACGTCGAGGCCGGGATTGCCGAGCGTCTCGCCGAATAGCAGCTTCGTCTCGGGCCGGATCGCCGCGCGCCAGGCGTCGTGGTCGCCGGGGCGGACGAAGCTGGTGGCGATGCCGAAGCGCGACAGCGTG
>CAZZVH010000201.1:0-6949 GCA_964657365.1 uncultured Burkholderiaceae bacterium | reverse complement strand
CTACGCAGGCGTGCCGCCGGGCCAGGCGTACGGCGCGGCCGGCGCCGCGGCGATGCCGCCTCCCGGCGCTGGCACCGCGTCGGGCCTGATCCAGCGGATCATCAACATCACGCTCAAGCCGTCGTCGGAATGGCAGGTGATCGCGGCCGAGCCGCCGTCGCTGTCGCGCACGGTCGTCGGCTGCGTCGTGCCGCTGGCGGCCATCCAGTCGGTGCTCTCGTTCGTACACATGGCCGTGATCGGCGTCAGCGTGCCGTTCGCCGGCAGCATCCGCATGCCGATGGCGAGCAGCCTCAGCGCCGCGCTGATGGGCTTCGTGTTCTCGATCATCGGCATGTTCCTGCTGGCGCTGATCGTCAACGCCTGGGCGCCGTTCTTCAACGGCCGGCGCAGCCTGGCGGAAGCGCTCAAGGTCGCGGCCTATGCCGCCGTGCCCGGCTGGGTCGGCTCGTTCTTCGGCTTGCTGCCCGTGCTCGGCGTGCTGATCGGCCTGGTCGCCGCGCTCTACTGCATCTACGTGCTCTATCTCGGCCTGCCTGTCGTCATGCGGGCGCCGAAGGAACGCGCCACCGGCTACACCGTCGCCGTGATCCTGACCGGCATGCTGTGCGGCATCGTGCTGGGCGGCGTGATGATGGCGGTGGGCGGGCTGACGCACTTCGGCATGTACGGGCGCAGCCCCGAGATCGAGGCCCAGCAGGGCGCGGCCATGACCGGCAACATCATCGGCAACATGCTGGGTACCGACGACAAGGGCAAGGCGGCGCTCGGCCAGGCGCTCGGCAACCTCGCGCGCGCCGGCCAGCAGATGGAGGACGCGAATCGGCCGGCGCCGAACGCACCCGCACCGACGCCGGCGGAAGCCGCTGCCCGGGCGCAGCAGGACGCCGCGCAGGCGGGCAACGTGCTCGGCGGCATGCTGGGCACCGACCAGCAGGGCCGCTCGGCGCTCGGCCAGGCGCTCGGCAACATGGCGCGCGCCGGTCAGGAGCTGCAGCCCGGGACGACGGCGCCGAACGGCACGCCCTCGTCGACGGCGGCGGCACCCGTGAACCCCAACGCCGGCGCGGACGCCGGTGCCGCCATGGGCGGCCTGCTCACCGCGCTGGGCGGCGCGCTCGGCGGCAGTCACCGCGTCACCCCGGTCGATTTCCGGACGCTCCAGGGCCTCCTGCCGGCATCGGTGAACGGCATGCCGCGCGGTGCGCCCGAAGGCGAGAACCGCCAGGCGATGGGTGTCAAGGCGTCGTCGGCGAGTGCCGGCTACGGCACGCCGGGCAACCTCATCCATATCAAGATCAGCGACGTCTCGGGCGTGTCGGGGTTGATCGACATCGCCGGCAACCTGGCGCAGACCACCGATTCCGAAACCGCCGCCGGCTTCGAGCGCGACACGACGATCGGCGGCCGCAGCGTGCACGAGAAGTTCACGCACGCCGGCAAGCAGGGCGAGCTCCAGGTGATCGTCGCGAAGCGCTTCGAGGTCGACGTCGACGGCAGCGGCGTCGACATCGCCGCACTGGAACAGGCGCTCGGCCAGGTCGACCTCGGGCGGCTCGAATCGATGCGCAACGTCGGCGCGCAGAACTGAGGCGGAGCGGCGACGCGCGAGGCGCGTCGTCAGGCGGCTGCCGGTTCGTCCCAGGCCCGCATCGCCTGCAGCGCCGTCTCGCGCGCCGCTGCCGGCATGAACGACGCCGCGGCGGCGGCCCGCATCGTGGCGGCCAGCTCCGGCCGCGTCGCGCCGAGCTGCAGGTGGATCGCCAGCAGCTCGTCGCTCAACGTCACGTCCGACATCAGCCGGTTGTCGGTCGAGCAGGACACCGACAGACCGGCGTGGAGCATCGCCCGGATCGGATGGCTCGCCAGCGACGCGACGGCGCCGGTGTGGACGTTGCTGCTCGGGCAGACCTCGAAATGCAGGCCGAGGTCGCGCGCACGTTCGACCCAGGCCGCGGTTTGCTCGGCGGTCGCACCCGACATGATGTTGACGCCGTGGCCGATGCGGGTCGCACCCAGCTCGGCCGCCTCGAAGACGCGCGAGCCGACATCCGATTCGCCAGCGTGGCAGGTGATGCCGATGCCGGCATCGCGGGCGCAGGCGAAAGCCGCGGCATGCGGGCCCGGCGGGAAGCCGCGCTCGGCGCCGGCCAGGTCGAAGCCGACGACGCCCCGGTCGCGATAGGCGGCGGCGAGCGACGCGGCACGCAAGGTCTCGGACGGTGCATCGGTGCGCATGGCGCAGACGATGAGCCCGCTGGGCAGCGTGCTGCGCTGCAGGCCGCGCACCAGCGCTTCGACGACCGTCTCGCCCGGCAGGCCGTAGGGCTCGAGCAACAGCGGCGCAATCCGGAATTCGGCGAGCACGCAGCCGTCGAGCCGTGCGTCCTCGGCGGCCTCGAAAGCGACGCGCTCGCACGCTGCCTCGGACGCCATCGCCGCGACCGTCAACGAGAAGCCCAGCAGATAGCGTTCGAGGCTGCCCGAGTTCGCGCTGGCGTGCATCCAGGCGGCCAGCGAGACGGCATCGTCGACCGGCACGGGCAGTCCCCGGGCGGCGGCGAGATCGAGCAGGGTCTGCGGCCTCAGGCCACCGTCGACGTGCTCGTGCAGGAGCGCCTTCGGCAAGGCGCGGAGAGACGTCGCATCGAGTCGTGAAGCGTTCATCATCGAACCTATCATGGCCGGGGAGACTGCTCGAGGCAGGCGTTCCGGGCCTGCTTCTTGCAAATGCGGCAAACGTTTGCGTGCGATGCACGATAGTGTCGCAGGCCGGCTCGTTCCAATCATCACGTCGCGGGAGAAACCATGCCATCGGGACACCGACTCTTACTGCTCTGCGGCGCAGCGGCCGTCAGTCTCTCGGCGCTGGCCGAGCCCGCCGTCGTCTTCGACATGGGCGGCAAGTTCGACAAGTCCTTCAACGAGTCCGCCTACCGCGGCATCGAGAAGTGGAAGAAGGACACCGGCAAGCCCTATCTCGAGTTCGAGATCGCCAACGAGACGCAGCGTGAGCAGGCGCTCCGGCGCATGGCCGAGCGCGGCGCCACGCCGATCATCGGCATCGGCTTCGGCCAGGCCGCGGCGATGGACAAGATCGCCAGGGAGTTCCCGAAGCTGCAGTTCGCCATCATCGATTCGGTGGTGCAGCAGCCGAACGTGCAGTCGATCCTGTTCCGCGAGCAGGAGGGGAGCTTCCTCGTCGGCATGCTCGCGACGCTGTCGAGCAAGACCGGCAAGGTCGGCTTCGTCGGCGGCATGGACATCCCGCTGATCCGCAAGTTCCAGTGCGGCTACGAGCAGGGCGCGAAGTACGCCAACCCGAAGACCGAAGTCTTCGCCAACATGACGGGCACCACCGGCGCCGCCTGGGCCGACCCGGCGCGCGGCGGCGAGCTGGCGCGGGCCCAGTTCGGCAAGGGGGCCGACGTCGTCTTCGCGGCCGCCGGCGGCACCGGCATCGGTGTCTACCAGGCGGCCAAGGACGCCGGCAAGCTCGCCATCGGCGTCGACAGCAACCAGGATCATCTCCAGCCCGGCACCATGCTGACATCGATGCTGAAGCGCGTCGACGTCGCCATCTACCAGGCCGTCACCGCTTGGAAGCCGGGCGTCACCGTGCTGGGCCTGAAGGAAGGCGGCGTCGACTATGCCCAGGACGACGACAACGCGAAGCTGATCAGCGCCGACATGAAGAGAAAGGTCGATGCCGCCAAGGCCGACATCGTCGCCGGCAAGATCAAGGTGGCCGACTACATGGCCGACAACGCCTGCAGGTTCTGAGCGGCTGCGAGCACCGCGCGAGCACGTCTTGAGCGCTTCATGAGCACGATCAAGCACGTCGCCGCACGCGCCGGCGTGTCGTTCACGACCGTCTCGCACGTCCTGAACGGCACGCGCCGCGTCAGCGATTCGGCGCGGCAGCGGGTCGAGCAGGCCGTCGCCGAGATGGGCTACGCACCGAGCGCGGTGGCCCGCGCCCTGAAGATGAGCGAGACGCACATCCTGGGCGTGCTCGTGCCCAACATCACCAACCCGTTCTTCGCCGAACTCACCCGCGGCATCGAAGACCGCTGCCGCCAGACCGACTATTCCGTCTTCCTTTGCAACTCCGACGACGACCCGGGCCGCCAGCTGCGCTACCTGCAGGGCCTGCTCGAGCGCCGGGTCGACGGCCTCGTGCTCGCGGCCGCGGCAGGCGACGCCTCGGTGCTGACGCAGCGCCTCGCCTCGTCGCGCGTGCCGACGGTGGTGGTCGATCGCAGCATTCCCGGCCTCGTCGCCGATCTGGTCCGGGTCGATCACCAGGCCGGCGCCGAGCTTGCCGTGGCGCACCTGCTCTCGCTCGGCCACCGCGCCGTCGCCTGCATCTCGGGGCCGTCGGAATTCGCGGTCAGCCGCGCCCGGGTCGCCGGCTGGCGCAAGGCGATGGCGAAGAAGCGCGTCCGCGTCGACGACGGCTGGCGGCTCGAAGGCGATTTCAGCGCCGCGGCCGGCCACGGGCTGACGCGCCGGCTGCTCGCCCGCGGCGACGTCACCGCGATCTTCGCCAGCAACGACCTGCAGGCGATCGGCGCGCTGCGCGCCGCGGCGGAGCTTGGCGTCAACGTTCCGCGCGACCTGTCGGTCATCGGCTTCGACGGCATCGAGCTCGGCAGCTACGTCTACCCGGCGCTCACCACCGTCGGCTACCCGATCCGCGAGATGGGCGAGACGGCGGCGTCGGTTCTGGTCGACCGCATCGCAGGCGGCCCGTCGGACGACCGCGACGTGGTCCTCGAGGCCAAGCTCGTCCTGCGTGAATCCACCGGCCCGCGGGCGCGGTGAACGACCGCCGTTCCATCGACTTCGCCGATTCCGCATGACAGCGCCCGCACCCCCGACCACCCCGCTCGCGGTGCGCATGATCGGCATCGACAAGGCCTTCGGACGGGTCCACGCCAATGCCGACGTGAACCTGAGCGTCGCCGCCGGCACGATCCACGGCCTGGTCGGCGAGAACGGCGCCGGCAAGAGCACGCTGATGTCGGTGCTCTACGGCATGGTCGAGGCAGACGGCGGCAGCATCGAGGTGTTCGGCAAGCCGGTGCGGATCCGCCATGCCGACGCCGCGATCGCGCTCGGCCTCGGCATGGTGCACCAGCACTTCATGCTGGTCGACACGCTGAGCGCGCTCGACAACGTGATGATCGGCGCCGAACCGCACCTGCTGCTGCGCCGCGCGCGTTCGGCCGTGCGGACCGGGCTGGTCGCGCTGATGGCCTCGACCGGGCTGCGCATCGATCTCGACGCGCCCGTCGAGGAGCTGTCCGTCGGCGACCGGCAGCGGCTCGAGATCCTGAAGGCGCTGTACCGCGGCGCCCGCGTCCTGATCCTCGACGAGCCGACCGCCGTGCTGACGCCGCTCGAGACCGAGCAGCTGTTCGACGTCCTGTCACGGCTGCGCGCCCAGGGCAGCACCGTCATCCTGATCACGCACAAGCTGAAGGAAGTGCTGCGCCTGTGCGACCGCGTCACCGTCATGCGAGCCGGTCGCGTCGTGCTCGAGCGCTCCATCGGCGAGACCTCGGTCGAGCTTCTCGCCGAGGCGATGGTCGGCCGCAAGGTCGACATCGGCCGGCAGGGCGAATCGTCGAGCGCGCGCGACGACGTGCTGCTGCAGGCCGAGGGCCTGGTGGTGCGCGACACGCTGAAGGTGACGCGCCTGCACGGCGCGTCGATCACCTTGCGCGCAGGGCAGATCGTCGGCATCGCCGGCGTGGCCGGCAACGGCCAGAGCGAGCTGCTCGAGGTGCTCGCCGGCCTGCGCGCGCCCGACGCGGGCACGTTGTCGGTCGGTGCCGAGCGGTTCGCCGCCGGTCGCTGGCTCGACCCGCGCGTTGCCCGCCGGTTCGGCCTGGCCCATGTGCCGGAAGACCGCCATGCCCGCGCCCTGGTGATGAGCTTCGCGGCCTGGGAATCGGCGGTGCTCGGCTACGAAGGCCTGCCCGAGTACAGCCGCGGCGGCTGGATGCGCCAGCGCCGCATGCAGGACGCGACCGCCGCCATGATGGAACGCTTCGACGTGCGCCCGCGCGACACGCGCCTGGGCAGCGCGCGCTTCTCGGGCGGCAACCAGCAGAAGCTCGTGCTCGCGCGCGAGATCGGCCAGGCGCCACGGGTGCTGCTGGTCGGCCAGCCGACCCGCGGCGTCGACATCGGCGCGATCGAGTTCATCCACGCGCAGCTGCGGGCGATGCGCGATGCGGGTTGCGCGCTGCTGGTCGTCTCGAGCGAGCTCGACGAGATCCTCGCCCTCGCCGACCGGGTGATCGTCATGAACGCCGGCCGCATCGTCGGCGAGCTGCCGATCGCCGAGTGCAGCGAAGCGCGCATCGGCATCATGATGGGCACGACGGTCGATGCGCCGGGCGAGCTGGAAGGCGCGCCCGCATGAGCGGCGGCACCGCCCTGCCGCGCTGGGTCGACGTGGTCGTGCTGCCGCTCGTCAACCTCGCGATCGCGCTGCTGATCGCGGCGCTGGTGGTCAAGGGCGTCGGCCAGAGCCCGAGCGAGGTCATGTCGGTGCTCGTGCACGGCGCCTTCGGCACCGAGCGGGGCCTGTCGTACACGCTCTACTACATGACCAGCTTCATCTTCACCGGGCTGGCGGTCGCGGTCGCCTTCCACGCCGGCCTGTTCAACATCGGCGCCGAAGGCCAGGCCACGCTCGGCGGCCTGGGCACCGGGCTGATGGCGCTGTGGCTCTCGCAGCGGCTTCCCGCGCCGGTGCTGCTGCCGCTGATGCTGATCGCCGGCGCGCTCTTCGGCATGGCCTGGGCAGCGGTGCCGGCCTACCTGCAGGCGTACCGCGGCAGCCACGTCGTCATCACGACGATCATGTTCAATTTCCTCGCCAGCACGCTGCTCGTCTACCTGCTCGTCAACCAGCTCAAGGCGCCCGGCGGCA
>CAZZVH010000200.1:0-6968 GCA_964657365.1 uncultured Burkholderiaceae bacterium | reverse complement strand
CGCTGTTCCCGCACCTCACCGTCCGGCAGAACATCGCCTTCGGGCTCGAGTCCGGCTGGCGCAATCCGCGCCGCCACGTCGAGGCGCCGGCGATCGACCGGTGGCTCGACGCGTTCGAGCTGCGCCCGTTCGTCGACCGCTTCCCGGACCAGCTCTCCGGTGGCCAGCGCCAGCGGACGGCGCTGGCCCGGGCGCTCGCTGCCGAGCCCCGCGCTCTCTTGCTCGACGAGCCGTTCGCCGCGCTCGACGTGCCGCTGCGCAGCCGGCTGCGCGCCGAATTGCGCGAGCTGCAAACGCACGTCGCGATCCCGATCCTGCTCATCACGCACGACGTCGCCGACGTGGATGCGTTCGCCGACGAGATGGTCCGGATCGGTGACGGACAGTCGCTGCCGGCTGCTATTTCACGAGCTTGAGCAAGGCGGCGATGTCGGCGGCGCAGGCTGTCGCGGCGCGCGCCTCGATGCGCCGGTAGAGCGCGAGCAGCGACTCGCCGACGACGGTGAGCTCGCTGCCGCCACCGCGGTCGCCGCCTTTCGACGACGCGACCGCGGGCATCTTCAGCGTCGCGTTCAGCTCGTCGATCAGGATCCAGGCGCGCCGGTACGACATGTCGATCGACTTGGCCGCGGCCGTGATCGACCGGGTCTGCCGGATCGCCTCGAGCAAGGCGATCTTGCCGGGCCCGATCGCGATCGCGTCGCCCGCGGTGACGCGCATGCGAAAGCGCGCCGTCGGCCGCGCCTTCAAGCCGCGTTCCTCCGCAGCGTCGGCAGGCCGACGCCGGCGGCGTCGAAACCGCCGTCGACGGCGAGCACCTGGCCGTTGACGAAGCTCGCCGACGCGCTGCAGAGAAAGCCGACCGCATCGGCGATCTCTTCGCACGTGCCGTAACGGTTCAGCGGGATCGCGTCGTAATAGTCGGAACGGATGGCGACGCTGTGTACCAGCTTCGCCATCTCGGTGTCGACAGGCCCGGGCGCGATGCAGTTGGCACGGATGCCCATCGTGCCGAGCTCGACCGCCTGCTGCTTCGTGAGGTGGATCAGCGCCGCCTTGCTGCAGCCGTAGGCGACGCGCAGCGTGCTCGCGCGCAAGCCCGAGATCGAGGCGATGTTGACGATGCTGCCGCCGCCAGAACGCAACATCGCCGGCACGCAGGCCTGGGTGCACAGGAAGGCGCCGTCCAGGTTGGTCCCCAGCACATGGCGCCATTCGGCGAAGCTGGTCTCGCCGATCGGCTTGAAGACGGCGACGCCGGCGTTGTTGACCAGCGCATCGATGCGGCCGAAGCGCGCGACGACGGCGTCGACCGAGGCTTGCACCTGGGCCGGGTCGGAGACGTCGCAGGTGGCCGCGAACAGGCGCGACGGCTCGTCGATGGCGCCGGCCGACGCGGCCAGTGTCACGGCGTCGATGTCGAGCAGCGCGACGCGGTGGCCGTGGGCCAGGAACCAGCGTCCGATCGCCAGGCCGATGCCACGCGCACCGCCGGTGACGACGGCCACCGGAGTAGATACAACATCTGATGTCATTGGGCCTCCGGCTGGGGGAAGATCGTATCAACAACATCGACAACGGAGGCCAGCTTGACCATTCGAAGACGCACTCTCCTCGCCGGCACCGGCATCGCGGCCGGCGCGCTGGCGCTGCCGGCCCGCTTCGCCCGCGCGCAATCGGCCGAGTTCAACTACAAGTACGCGAACAACCTGCCGGCCACCCACCCGATGAACCTGCGCGGCAAGGAGATGGCAGACGCGATCCGGGCCGAGACGAAGGGGCGCGTCAGCATCGAGCTGTTCCCCAACAACCAGCTCGGCTCCGACACCGACATGCTGAGCCAGGTGCGCTCCGGCGGCATCGAGTTCTTCACGCTGTCGGGCCTGATCCTGTCGACGCTGGTGCCGGCCTCGTCGATCACCGGCATCGGCTTCGCGTTCGCCGACTACGACGCCGTCTGGAAGGCCCTCGACGGCGATCTCGGCGCCTACGTGCGCAAGGAGATCGCGAAATCGGGACTGGTGCCGATGGAGCGCATCTGGGACAACGGCTTTCGCCAGATCACGTCGTCGACGAAGCCGATCCAGACGGCCGACGACCTGAAGGGCTTCAAGATCCGCGTCCCGGTCTCGCCGCTGTGGACGTCGATGTTCAAGGCGCTCGACGCCTCGCCCGCGTCGATCAACTTCAGCGAGGTCTACAGCGCGCTGCAGTCGAAGGTGGTCGATGGCCAGGAGAACCCGCTGGCGGTCATCGCCACGGCCAAGCTCTACGAAGTGCAGAAATACTGCTCGATGACCAACCACATGTGGGACGGCTTCTGGTTCCTCGCCAACGGCAAGGCCTGGGAGCGCCTTCCCGACGACCTGCGCACCGTCGTCGCGAAGAACGTCAATGCCGCCGGCATGAAGGAACGCAGCGACGTGGCCGCGCTCAACGCCGGCCTGCAGAAGGAGCTGGCCGGCAAGGGTCTCGCCTTCAATGCGCCGAAGACCGATTCCTTTCGCGAGCACATGAGGAAGGCCGGCTTCTATGCCGAGTGGAAGGCCAAGTTCGGCGACGAGGCCTGGGCGATCCTCGAGCGCAACACCGGCAAGCTCGCGTGACGGGCGCCGGTGCGTGTCCGCGCGTGCTCCACCCGCTGACCCTCTGAGCCGCAGCCCCGCACGCGCCGCGTGAACGCCACCGGCCATCCGCGGCTCGACCGGGTCGATCGCGCCCTCGGCTGGCTGGTCGAGGTGCCCGCCGGCCTGCTGGTGCTGGCCGACATCGTCGTCCTGTTCGCCGGCGTGTTCTCGCGCTTCGTGCTGCACCGTCCGCTCGTCTGGTCCGACGAGCTCGCGTCGATCCTGTTCCTCTGGCTGGCCATGCTCGGCGCGGTGACGGCCTTGCGGCGCGGCGAGCACATGCGCATGACCGCCCTGGTCGGCCGGCTCCGGCCATCGTCCCGCGCCGTGTTCGAAGCGGTGGCGATGGCCGCCTGCCTCGCCTTCCTCGGGCTCGTGATCTGGCCGGCCTGGCAATACGCCGCCGACGAGCGCGCCATCACCACGCCCGCGCTCGAGATCTCGAACGTCTGGCGCGCCGCCGCCCTGCCGATCGGCGTGCTGCTGATGGCGATCTTCGCCGTGCTGCGCCTGCTGCGCTTCGCGACAAGGAAGGACGCACTGGTCGCGATCGCGGCCGTCACGGTCGTCGTCGCCGCGTTCTGGCTGCTCGGGTCGCAGCTCTCGAAGCTCGGCCGGCTCAACCTGCTCGTCTTCTTCGTCGGCGTCGCCGGCGGCTCGGTGCTCGCCGGCATTCCGATCGCGTTCGCGTTCGGTCTCGGCACCTTCGGCTATCTCGCGCTGACCACCTTCACGCCGCTCACCGTCGTCGTCGGCCGCATCGACGAAGGCATGTCGCATCTCATCCTGCTCGCGGTGCCGCTGTTCGTCTTTCTCGGGCTGCTGATCGAGATGACCGGCATGGCGCGGGCGATGGTCGCCTTCCTCGGGAGCCTGCTCGGGCACGTGAAGGGCGGCCTCTCGTACGTGCTGATCGGCGCGATGTACCTGGTCTCGGGGATCTCCGGCGCCAAGGCCGCCGACATGGCGGCGATCGCGCCGGCGCTGTTCCCGGAGATGAAGGCGCGCGGCGCCGACGAAGGCGATCTCGTCGCGCTGCTGGCCGCGACCGGCGCCCAGACCGAGACGGTGCCGCCGAGCCTCGTCCTCATCACCATCGGCTCGGTCACGAGCGTCTCGATCGCCGCGCTCTTCACTGGCGGCATGCTGCCCGCGCTGGTGCTCGGCCTGGTGCTGTGCGTGGTCGTGCGCTGGCGGGCGCGTCACGACGACCTGCGCGGCGTGGTGCGGGCGCCCTGGCGCACGGTGGCGACCCTGTTCGTCGTCGCCCTGCCTGCCCTGGCCCTGCCATTCGTGATCCGCGCAGCGGTGGTGGAAGGCGTCGCGACCGCGACCGAGGTGTCGACCATCGGCATTGCCTATGCCGTGCTCGCCGGCCTGCTGATCTATCGCCAGTTCGATTGGCGCCGCATCGGGCCGATGCTGGTCGCGACGGCATCGCTTTCCGGCGCCATCCTGCTGATCATCGGCACGGCGACGGCGATGGCCTGGGGCCTGACGCAGTCGGGCTTCTCGCACCGACTCGCCGACGCGATGGCTGCGTTGCCCGGCGGCGTGCCGATGTTCCTCGCGGTCTCGATCCTGGCCTTCACGCTGCTCGGCTCGGTGCTCGAGGGCATCCCGGCGATCGTCCTGTTCGGCCCGCTGCTCTTTCCGATCGCCCGCCAGCTCGGCGTGCACGAGGTGCACTACGCGATGGTGGTGGTGCTGTCGATGGGGCTCGGTTTGTTCTCGCCGCCCCTCGGCGTCGGCTACTACGCGGCCTGCGCGATCGGCCGCGTCCATCCCGACGCGGGCATCAGGCCGCTCGTGGGCTACATGCTGGCGCTGCTGGCCGGCGTGATCGTGGTGGCCGCGGTGCCCTGGCTGTCGACGGGGTTCCTCTGACGCGTTTCGTCAGGGCTCGGCGCCGCTTGTGTGCCGCTTCGGGAAGCGTCGCCGACCAGCGGCGCGAGCCAGCGCGTCGCCGCCTCGACCGGTGCCAGCGTGCGAAGCCCCTCGCACTGCCAGAGCTCCAGCGCGGCCTCTTCCAGGGACGTGGGATCGGCGCGCGGCCACTGCTCGCGCAGCCGGTTCGCGCACTGCGCGATCCATTGCACGTCGGCCAGGTTGTCTCGGTCGCGGTTCATGTGTTTACTGTATGCCCATACAGTCTTCTTGCGCAAGCGGCCGAACTCTGCTTTCGGCAGCGTCCGGCACGCCGTGCGGTGTTCACGCATCGGCGCGCAGCCGGATCGGGATCGACTTCGCCGCCGGCACCTGGCTGCCCTTGGCGTGGTGCCACAGGGGGATCAGCGGGTTGAGCTCCGGATAGTAGCCGCCGACAGCGCCGCGCGGCAGCCGGAACGCCTTAAGCGACAGGCCCCGCACCTCGCGCGTCACGCCATCGCCGACGGCGGTGCTGGCGGTCACGATCGAGCGTTCGTCGAAGCCGAGGCGCTTCATGTCGTCGGCGTGCATCAGCAGCACCTTGCGCGTGCCCTTGATGAGCCGGAAGCGGTCGTCGAGGCCGTAGATGGTGGTGTTGAACTGCTCGTCGCTGCGCAGCGTCATCAGGCGCAGGACGTCATGCCCCGCGCCGTCGCCGTCGCTCGGCGCGTCGGGATCGGCGACCAGGCTCGGCGGTGCGATGAAGTTGGCCTTCTTCGTCGCGGTCTTCCAGATTCGGTCGCGTGCCGGCACCGGCCTCGGGAAGCCGCCGGGCGTCTCGAAGCGCGCGTTGAAGTCGTGGAAGATGTCGGGCAACGCCCTCGAGATCTCGTCGCGGATCAGCCGGTAGTCGCCGACCCATTCGTGCCACTTCAGCCGCGGATTGGCCGCCAGCGTCGCCACGGCGATGCCGGCGACGATCGCGATCTCCGACTTGAGCAGGGGCGATGCCGGCGGCGCCACCGCGTGCGAGGCGTGCATGTGGCCGGTCGAGTCTTCGGTGGAGGTGATCTGCGGGCCGCTCGCCTGCCGGTCGATCTCGATGCGGCCGAGGCACGGCAGCAGATACGCGACTTCGCCGTGGATCACGTGGCTGCGGTTGAGCTTGGTCGCGACCTGCACGGTGAGGCGCAGCTTGCGCCAGGCCGCCTCCACCAGTCCGGTCTCCGGAACGGCGCGGACGAAGTTCCCGCCGAGGCCGATGAACGCCTTGACCGAGCCGTCGATCACGCCCCGGCAGGTCTCGACCGTCGTCAGCCCCTTGTGCCTCGGCGGTTCGAAACCGTAGAGCTCCTCGAGCTTGTCGAGCGGCGCCAGTTCTGGCTTCTCGGTGATGCCGACCGTGCGCTGCCCCTGCACGTTGGAGTGGCCGCGCACCGGGCAGATGCCGGCGCCCGGCTTGCCGATGTTGCCGCGCAGGAGCAGCAGGTTGGAGAGCATCTGGACGTTGAGCACGCCTTCGCGATGCTGCGTCAGGCCCATGCCGTACACGCCGATCACGGCGTTGGCCCCGGCGTACGTCGCGGCGGCCTGTTCGAGATCGGCGCGTGCGAGTCCCGACTCACGTTCGATGTCGGCCCACTGCATCCGGCGCATCGATTCGGCAAAGGCATCGAAGCCGTGCGTGTGCTCGGCGAGGAACGCCGCGTCGAGCACGCGCGTGCCGCCTTGCCGCTGTGCTGCATCGTCGGCCTCGACGAGATGCTTGCACATGCCCGACAGTGCGGCGATGTCGCCGCCGGGGCGCACCTGCAGGTACTGCGTGCTCATCACCGTGTGGCCGGGGAGCAGCATGTCGATCGGCGACTGCGGATCGTCGAAAGTCGTCAGGCCCGGTTCGCGGATCGGGTTGAAGGTGACGATGGGCACGCCGCGGTGGCGCGCGTCCTGCAGCTGGTGCAGCATGCGCGGGCTGCTGACGCCGACGTTCTGGCCGAAGAAGAAGATGCAGTCGCAGGCATCGAAATCGTCGAGCCAGACCGTGCCGACGGCCGAGCCGATCGTCTCGGGCAACGCCACCGAGGTGCTCTCGTGGCACATGTTGGAGCTGTCCGGCAGGTTGTTGTTGCCGTAGACGCGCGCCATCAGCTGGTAGAGATACGACGCTTCGAGCGATGCCCGCCCGGAGGCGTAGAAGACGGTTGCGTCGGGCGTCCCCTGGAGCGCCTTCAGCTCGGCGGCGATGCCGGCGAAGGCTTCGTCCCAGCCAACTTCGCGGTAGGTGTCGGTGGCCGCGTCCCAGCGCATCGGCGCGGTGAGTCGGCCGCCCACTTCGAGGTCGTGGTCCGACCAGCTTTCGAGCTCGGTCAGCGTGTGTTGCAGGAAGAACGCAGGCGGCCGGCGCTTTCCGGTCAGCTCCCAGGCCGTGGCCTTGGCGCCGCTCTCGCAGAATTCCGCAGCGTGCGGCTTGCC
>CAZZVH010000199.1:0-7028 GCA_964657365.1 uncultured Burkholderiaceae bacterium | reverse complement strand
ACCTCTACGGCGCCGGCGAAGCGCGCACGGTGGCCTGAGCATGGCGACGAAACGATCCGCCTCCATCTGGCCCTGGCTCGGCATCGCCCTGGCCGTGATCCTGGTCGACCAGCTCGTGAAGGCGGTCATCAGCGCCACCTTCCAGCTCGGCGAGGTGCACACGGTCAACCGCGTGCTCGACATCGTCCGCGCGCACAACACGGGCGCGGCGTTCTCCTTCCTCGCCAACGCCTCGGGCTGGCAGCGCTGGTTCTTCATCGGCCTCGGCGTCGTCGCCGCCGGCTTCATCGTCTGGCTGCTCAAGCGCCACGGCGGCCAGCGCCTGTTCAGCTGGGCGCTGGCGCTGATCCTCGGCGGCGCGGTCGGCAATGTCGTCGACCGGATCTGGCACGGCTATGTCGTCGACTTCGTGCAGGTGCACTGGAACGGGCACTACTTTCCGGCGTTCAACGTCGCCGACAGCGCCATCAGCGTCGGCGCCGCGCTGCTGGTGCTCGACGAATTGCGTCGCGTCCTGCGCTCGCGCTGAGAGCCGTCCGCCGACGGCGCCCGCTCCTTCCTTCGACTCCCACCGCAAGATGAAATAAATCGCACCCGGTTGTCCGCTTCGATTCGCTGATCGCGCTCTACCTCACAGGTTGGAAGCGATCAGGAGATCCGATGAAGCGACGATGCGTGGGAACGTTGGCGAAGGTTCGGCCCGGGTGCGGGATCGGACTCCTGGGCTTGGCGGCCGCCTGTTGGGCGCAGGGCGCCGCTGCCGTCGACTTCAGTGTCGCCGCGGCCGTCGGCCCGGCACAGGGTCGGGTCGACTGCATCGCCGCACAGCCGTGCGATCGCCACGGCGGGTTCGGCATGCTCGAGGGCACCGGTCGCTTCGACGGCGGCCTCGAGATCGGCGTTCGCTACGTTCATGCCGGTGTCTTCAAGGGCCGGGACCAGAACGCCGAGGCGATCTACGGAGGTGACTTCCGCGCCGATGCCATCGGCCTGACCGCGGGCTACGGCTGGCAGCTGGGGCCGGCCTGGCGCCTGACGGGTCGCGCCGGTGCGGCAGCCGTGCGCACCCATTTCCGATACGACGCCCCGTTCTCGGGCTCAGCGGAAAAAACGACGCTGCAGCCCCTGGTCGGCCTCGGCCTGACCTACGCACTGACCCCCGATCTGGCCCTGGGCCTCGACTACGACGAGACTCGGTTCAAGGTCCACGAGTCGCACGGCCCGCTGCGCATGCCGGGACTGTCCCTGCATTGGAAATTCTGAGGGGACGACCATGACTGCCAACACTCTTCGCCGCAGCCGGCCCATCCCGCGCACACCGTCTGGCGCCGTCCAGGCGTTGCTTGCCGCCTTCTTCGCCGTTCTGGTGGTGGGATGCGGCGGCAGCGCCGACGCCCCGCCGCCCACCGACATCGGTTCGCCGCCGGCGCTCGTCGCGCCGCAGGTCACCTCGCAGCCTGTCGATGCGAGCGTGAGCGCGCCGGCCACGGCGACCTTCACCGCCGCCGCCACCGGGACACCGGCGCCGACCGTGCAGTGGCAACGCAGCGGCGACGGCGGAACGACCTGGCTGGCCATCGTCGGCGCGACGAGTGCGGCCTACACCACGCCCGCGACGACGGCGTCCGACAACGGTGCGCTTTTTCGAGCGGTCTTCAGCAACTCCTCCGGCTCGGCAACGACCGGCACGGCCAGGCTGACCGTGATCACCCCGTCCGGCGCCGGGCTCGCGCTGCTCGCCGGCGGCGTCGGCGGTGCCGGCAACCTGGACGGCATCGCCTCCGACAGCCGATTCAACAAGCCGACCGGCATCGCCATCGACAGCGCAGGCAATCTGTACGTCGCCGACACCGGCAACCAGACCATCCGCAGAATCACACCTGCGGGGATCGTCTCCGTCTTCGCCGGCCGAACCGGGATCGCCGGAGGCGCCGACGGACCGGCGACGCAGGCGACGTTCAGCTCGCCGACAGGCGTGGCCGTCGATCCGACCGGCATCGTCTACGTCGCCGACTGGGGCGGCGGCACGATCCGCAAGATCACGCCGGGGGGCGTGGTATCGACGCTCGCCGGAAGCTTCGGCATGGCGGACCGTATCGACGGACAAGGGTCCGTCGCTCGTTTCGTTCATCCTTACGGCATCACGATTTCAGCTGGCGGCACGCTGTACGTCACCGATCAGGTCACGGCGGAATTCGACACCGACAGCTCCATCAGAGCCGTCACGGCCTCGGGGGCCGTGACGACGGATTTGTTCCTGGGATCGAGCATTCCGTACGGCATCGTCGCCATCGGGGCAGACCCGGTCCTCTACTTCAGTGCCCTCAGTCCTGCTGAAGGTGGGCTGTTGGGCACGACAGGTTCCGTGTTGTTCGAAGAAGACGTCGGCCAGGACCTCACCTACCCCATCGCCGGCGGACCCGTCGGCAACAGCGATGGTCAGGGCGCCGCTGCGGCCTTCGACTTCGCGAACGGACTGGCGCTCAACGCTGCCGGCGACATCTTTGCGGCCGACATGTGCAACGACACGATCCGGCACATCGTGCCGGACCCGTCCAGTGCGCACGGCACCGCCCGGGTGACGTCGCTCGCAGGGCTGCCGACGACCGACGCCGACGCCCTGGACGGGTGCGTGTCGATCCTGGCCGCCGGCGGCCAGAGCGTCGACGGCACCGGCGCGGCAGCGACGTTCAACAATCCGACGGGCCTGGTCGCCGATGCGAGCGGGAACCTCTATGTCGTCGACCAGACGAGCAGTGTCGTTCGCAAGGTGACGCCGCTCGGCGTGGTCACGACCATTGCAGGTGCCGCGTTTCAGATCGGCAGCACCGACGGTCCCGGGCCAGGGGCCAGCTTCGGCTTCAACGAGCAGTTCTTCCCGAATCCGCAAGGCGCGACCGCGATCGATGCGTCCGGCACCGTCTTCGTCGCCGACACCTGGAACCACGAGATCAGGAAGATCACGGCGAATGGCCAGGTCAGCACCGTCGCCGGCTCGGCAGAAGTCTTCGACGACATCGACGGCATCGGCGCGGCGGCGAGTTTCAAGCAGCCGGCCGGGATCGCCGTCGATGCCGCGGGCAATCTCTTCGTAGCCGACGACAGCGGTTGCGTGATCCGCAAGATCACCCCCGCGGCCGTCGTGTCCACCATCGCCGGGATCTCCGATGGCAGGCCGGGCAGCAACGACGGCGTCGGTACGAGTGCGCGATTCAATTGTCCGATGGGCATCGCGCTCGATGCGGCCGGCAACCTGTACGTCGCCGATCGCGACAACCATGCGATCCGCAAGATATCGCCGCAGGCGGTCGTGTCGACGCTGGCCGGGTCCGCGGCGGTGAGCGGCGGCAACGACGGCACCGGGGCGGCAGCGTCGTTCACCGGCCCCACGGGAATCGGCATCGATGCCGCGGGCAACGTGTACGTCGCCGATCCCGGCAACCACACGATCCGCAAAGTGACCGCCGGCGGAGTCGTCACCACGCTGGCCGGCGCGGCCGGACAGCAGGGCAGCACGGACGGAGACGGCACGTCGGCACGCTTCAACGCGCCGACGAGCGTCGCCGTCGATTCTTCGGGCAACGTCTACGTGGCGGACAGCGGCAACGATGCGGTCCGGAAGATCACGCCGGCGGGCGTGGTGTCGACGCTGATCGGCGTCGTCGGGATGCGCGGCGTGAGACTCGGGACCGATCCGCGGCTCGACAATCCGCAAGGGTTGTCGATCAGCGGGAACACGCTGGTGCTGATCAGCGCGGGCGCCGTGCTGCGCTACACCTTGCCCTAGCCATCAGACCGGTTGCGGCCAATGCCGGGCCCAGACCGCCGCGACATGCGGCTCGGCGTCGATGCGCGCCAGCAGCCCCGAGAACGCCGGCCTCGACACGGCCAGCGCCTTGCGCGCGCCGGACCACCTCGAGACCGTCGCGGCGAGCAGGTCGAGGGCGCCGATACGTTCGCCGGAGAGCCACGGCGTGGCGGGGAACTGGTCGGCGAACAGCTCCCACAGCTCGTGCAGGCGCGCCGTGCCGCGTGCGCGCATCGCCGCCTTCGCCGCGTCGTCGGGATCGGCGTACCAGCGGTCGGGAAAGTCGAGGATGCCGATGGCGGCATAGCAGTTGGCGGCGATGTAGACGAGGCCGCGGATCTGCTGCGCGCGCTGCGCCGGCTCGGTCGAGATCAGGCCGCTGTCCTTATGGGCGAGGCCGAGGTGGATCAGGATCGCGGCGCTCTCGGTCAGCACGCCGCCGTCGTCGAGCAGCAGCGTCGGGATCTGCGCGATCGGGCTGATGCGCCTGAGCTCCTCGAGCCCGGGCGACGGCTTCCATGAGGCCGCATCGACCTGCCGACAGGCGAGACCGGCGATCTCGAGCGTCGCCTCGACCGCCGCGGAGCCGGAGCCTTGCGTCCCGTACAGCGTCAGCATGCGTGCGGCCTCAGGGAATGATGACCGTCGAGCCGGTCGTCTTGCGCGCTTCCAGGTCGCGGTGCGCCTGCGCCGCGTCGCCCAACGCATAGCGCTGCTCGATGTGGATCTTCACCTGGCCGCTCTCGACCACGGCGAACAGATCGTCCGACATCGCCTGCATCGCTTCGCGCGAGCCGATGTGCGTGAACAGGGTCTGCCGCGTCACGTAGAGCGAGCCCTTGGCGCCGAGGATGCCCGGCGCGAACGGCGGCACGACGCCAGAGGCGTTGCCGAAGCTCGCCATCAGGCCGAACGGGCGCAGGCAGTCGAGCGATTGGTCCCAGGTGTCCTTGCCGACCGAGTCGTAGACCACCTTCACGCCCTTGCCGCCGGTGATCTCCTTGACGCGGGCCGCGAAGTCCTCGGTGCGGTAGTCGATGGCGTGGCTGGCGCCGTTGGCCAGCGCGAGAGCGCACTTCTCCTGGCTGCCTGCCGTGCCGATGAGCTGGTAGCCCAGCGCGCGCGCCCACTGGCAGGCGATCAGGCCGACGCCGCCGGCGGCCGCATGGAAGAGGATGAAGTCGCCCGGCTCCAGGCCTTCCTGGGGCCTGGTGCGCTTGAGCAGGTACTGCGCCGTCAGTCCCTTGAGCATCATCGCCGCGCCGGTCTCGAACGAGATCGGGTCGGGCAGCCTGACGACGTTCCGGGCGCCCATCACGCGGGCCAGCGAATAGCTGCCCGGCGGGCCGCCGCAATAGGCGGCGCGGTCGCCCGCCTTCAGGTGCGTGACGCCCTCGCCGACCGCTTCGATGACGCCCGCGCCTTCGTTGCCCATCGCCAGCGGCATCGGCATCGTGTAGACGCCGGCGCGCTGGTAGACGTCGATGAAGTTGAGGCCCGAGGCGTGGTGCCGGATGCGGATCTCGCCGGGGCCGGGCTCGCCCACCGGAAGGTCGACCAGGTGCATTTCCTCGGGGCCGCCGGCCCTCTCGATGCGGATCGTCGGGCTGATGGTTGTCGCCATGGTGTTCTCGTCTCGGAAGGAGGTGCGCTATCGTGCCAGAGGATGAAGACGCTTCCAGGGCCGGGGACGACCACGCGATGAAGCGTCTCACCCGGGCGCCGAACATCGCGATCGCGACGATGTGGGCCGACCTGCTCGGCCAGGCCGGCGTCGCCGCGACGGTGCAGCGCATGTACGCGAGCAGCATCGCCGGCGAGCTGCCGCCCGACCAGGCGCTGCCGGAAGTCTGGGTCACCGACGATGGCGATCTCGAGCGCGCCCGCACCCTCCTGCACGAGCTGCGCCATCCGCGCCATCGCCACTGGGCCTGCCGCGGTTGCGGCGAGGTGGTCGACGGGCCGTTCGATCAGTGCTGGAACTGCGGTGCCGACATGCCGGTGGCGTGAGGCGTCGCGGCGGCCGCGTGGCCGGTCAGAACGTTCCCGGGTAGGCGCCGCCGTCGATCAGCACGTTCTGGCCCGTCAGGTAGCCGGCATGCATGCTGCAGAGGAACGCGCAGACCGCGCCGAATTCGTCGGCATTGCCGAAGCGCTTCGCCGGAATCGTGCGTTGCCGCGCCGTGGCGACGGACTCGATCGACACGTTGTCCCGCTTGGCCGCTGCGGCCAGCGTCGTCTGCAGCCGGTCGGTGTCGAAGGCGCCCGGCAGCAGGCCGTTGATCGTCACGCCCTTGCCGGCGATGTTGCTGCGCGCCAGGCCGGCGACGAAGCCGGTGAGGCCGCTGCGCGCGCCGTTGGAGAGGCCGAGCACGTCGATCGGCGCCTTCACCGCACCCGAGGTGATGTTGACGATGCGGCCGAAGCCGCGGCCGGCCATGGCGTCGACGGTGGCCTTGATGAGCTCGATCGGCGTCAGCATGTTGGCGTCGATGGCCTTGATCCAGGCGTCGCGATCCCACTGCCGGAAATCGCCGGGCGGCGGGCCGCCGGCGTTGTTGACGAGGATGTCGACCTGCGGGCAGGCGCCGAGCGCCGCGGCCCTGCCGTCTGCGGTCGTGATGTCGCCGGCGACGGTCTTCACCTGGCCGCCGCCCAGGGCGCGCAGTTCGGCCGCCGTCGCCTCCAGCGCCTCGACGCCACGCGCCGTGATGACGACGTTGACGCCCTCCTTCACGAGCGCCGCGGCACAGCCCTTGCCGAGCCCCTTACTGGCCGCGCAGACCAGTGCCCACTTGCCTTCGATTCCCAGTTTCATGTCATCTCCATTTGGCCAGCAGCCAGATCCCCGACAGGACGAGCACGGTCCCGGCCACGATCCAGCCGGTGAACGGTTCGCCCAGGATGACGATCCCCATCAGGATCGTCGACAGCGGCCCGATCATGCCGGTCTGCGCCGCGACTGTCGCACCGACGCGCTCGATCGCCATCATCACCATCAGTACCGGCGCGAAGGTGCAGAGTGTCGCGTTCAGCACGGAAAGCCAGATCACGGCCGGCTCGACCTGCAGCGCCGACATCGGCCGCAGCACCACGAACTGGGCGATGCAGAACAGGCAGGCGACGCTCGTCGCGAGCCCTGTGAGCCGCAGCGCGCCGATCCGTTTCACCTCTTCGCCGCTCTGCACGAGATAGATGCCGTAGCTGATGGCGCTGGCGA
>CAZZVH010000198.1:3638-7032 GCA_964657365.1 uncultured Burkholderiaceae bacterium | reverse complement strand
CGATCTGCCGCTGTTCATGCCGCTCGCCGAGAGCGACAACCACCTGACGTTGACGAGAAGCGCACCGGTCGAGCGGATTCGCGTCGTCGCCGGCCCGTCGCGGCCGATCGGCGCGACGCGGGAAGGGCCGATCGCCTGGCGCCTGCTGAGCCTGCTGTCGCTCAACTATGTGATGCTGCTCGACGAGGAGCCCGAACGCGGCGCCGTGGTCCTGCGCGACGTGCTCGATCTGTTCGCGCATGGTGCCGAGAGCGGCGTCCGGCGCCAGATCGACGGCATCCGCGCGGTCCGCAGCAAACCGGTCGTTCGCCGTCATCCGCTGCCGGGGCCGATCGCCTTCGGCCGCGGGGTGGATATCAACTTGACCGTCGACGACCTGTCCTTCGAAGGTGGCAGCGCGGTGTTGCTGGCGTCCGTCCTCCATCACTATTTTTCGCGCCACGTGTCGATGAACAGCTTCACCCGCACATCGCTGACATCGCTGACGCGCGGTGAAATCATGCGTTGGGCGCCGATCGTCGGTGCGCGCAGCGTCCTATGAGTGCTGCCGAGCAGCTGGGCGCCGCCGCCGAGGAGGCCACCGCCGATGCGAAGCGCGCCGGCGAGTCCGTGATCGCGGAGATCGCCGCCCATCCGTCCTCGTACGACCTGTTCCAGGCCATGCGTCGCATCGAGAGCGCGAACACCCATCTGCCCCGGCTGGGCGATGCGCGCCGGCCGATCGACGAGCCAATCCGCTTTTCGCATGCGACCGACATGACGTTCGCGCCGGCGGCCATCACGGCGATCGAGCGCAACGGTGACCGCCCGCCGCGCATGATCCAGAGGGTGTTCGGCTTTCTCGGGCCGAACGGCGCCTTGCCGGTGCATCTGTCCGAGCACGCGCGCGACCGCCAGCTGCATCACGGCGACGAAACCTTCGTTCGATTCCTCGATCTCCTGCTGCATCGCTTCGGCCTCTTCTTCTACCGCGCGTGGGCCCGAGCGCAGCCGACCGTCAGCCTCGACCGTGCGGCCGATTCTCCGTTCATCCGGCACGTCGGCGCGCTGATCGGCCTGGGCGAAGCCAGCGCCCGGCATCGCGATGCGCTCGGTGACTTTCCGAAATTCTTCTACCTTGGGCGGCTGGCGCGGCAAGTGCGGGACGCCGACGGTCTCGAGGCGTGGCTCACCCTGCATTTCGGCGTTCCGGCCCGGGTCGCCCAGTTCCAGGGGCACTGGATGCGGCTCGACGACGACGAACGCTCCCGGCTCACGCGCCTGGGCCAGCATGGTGTCAGCCGCGGCGCAGTGCTCGGCCGATCCGTGTGGGACGTGCAGCACAAGTTCAGGATCGAGATCGGCCCGCTGCGCTGGGACCGCTTCGTGTCCTTGCTGCCGGGCAATGTCGCGATCGCGCAGTTGCGGGCACTGGTCCGGCAATACGTCGGATTCGAGTTCGTCTGGGATCTCCGGCTGACGCTGGTGCGCAGCGATGTTCCATGTTGGCCGCTGTCCGGCGGGCGGGACCGGCAGCTCGGCCGGCTCGGCCGGACGGCATGGCTCAAGGCGCGGCCCGGGTTTCGGGCCGGGCAGGATGCGGACGATCTGGTGATGAACGTCGAAACCATCCGCCTCGAGCCGGTCGGGGCATGACACCAAGAATTTAAGGGAGAAGTGTCGATGAGTGAAATCAGTCGGGTCGCGTTGTTCGGCAAGCTGAATCCGGTCGTCTACAAGACGATCGAAGGCGCCACCGTCTTCTGCAAGCTGCGTGGCAATCCGTATGTCGAGCTGGTCCACTGGCTGACGCAGTTGCTCGAGAACGGCAGCTCCGACATCCACGCCATCGTCCGCCACTACGCGCTCGATGCGGCCACGCTCGCCCGCGATGTCACCGCGGCACTCGATCGACTGCCGCGAGGGTCGACCGCGCTGTCCGATTTCTCCGAGCACATCCCAGACGCGATCGAACGCGCATGGGTCTACGGCTCGCTCCAGTTCGGCGATGGCCAGGTGCGCAGCGGCTACCTCCTGATCGGCATGCTGAAGACGCCGAGCCTGCGCAACGCGCTGCTGTCGATCTCGCGCCAGTTCGAGAAGATCAAGCCCGACGATCTCGTCGACAACTTCGAGACCGTCGTCGCCAAGAGCGGCGAGAACGGGCTCGGCCCGCAGGACGGCAGCGGCCTTTCGGGCGGCCAGCCGGGCGAAGCGTCCGGCGCCATGGCGCCCGCGGCGATGGGCAAGCAGGAAGCGCTCAAGAAGTACACGATCGACCTCACCGAGAAGGCGAGGAAGGGCGAGATGGATCCCGTCAGCGGCCGGGACGAGGAGATCCGCCAGATCGTCGACATCCTGATGCGCCGCCGGCAGAACAACCCGATCCTCACCGGCGAGGCCGGCGTCGGCAAGACGGCGGTGGTCGAGGGGTTCGCGCAGCGTCTGGCGCGCGGCGACGTGCCGCCGCAGCTGCAGGGCGTCTCGTTGCTCGTGCTCGATCTGGGCTTGCTCCAGGCCGGCGCCTCGATGAAGGGCGAGTTCGAGCAGCGCCTGCGTCAGGTGATCGACGAAGTGCAGGCCAGCCCGAAGCCCATCATCCTGTTCATCGACGAGGTCCATACGCTGGTCGGGGCCGGTGGCGCCGCCGGCACGGGCGACGCCGCCAACCTGCTCAAGCCGGCACTCGCGCGCGGAACGTTGCGAACGATCGGAGCGACGACCTGGGCCGAGTACAAAAAGTACATCGAGAAAGATCCGGCGCTCACCCGTCGCTTCCAGGTCGTGCAGGTCCCGGAGCCGGACGAGCTGAAGGCGATCCTGATGCTGCGGGGCGTTGCCAGCGTGCTCGAGAAGCACCATCGCGTCCAGTTGCTCGACGAGGCCATCGAGTCCGCCGTGCGCTTGTCGCATCGCTACATTCCTGCCCGGCAGCTGCCCGACAAGGCGGTCAGCCTGCTCGACACCGCGTGCGCGCGCGTGGCGGTGAGCCAGCACGCGATCCCGGCCGCGGTCGAGGATTCGCGCCGCCGCATCGAGTCGATGGAGATCGAACAGGGCATCATCGCCCGCGAATCGGCGGTCGGCGTCAACATCGGTACGCGCCGGACCGACGTCGAGGAAAAGCTCATCGCCGAACGAGAGCGGCTGGTGGGTCTCGAGAAACGGTGGCAGGAAGAAAAGACGATCGTCGATCGCGTGCTCGCGTTGCGCGCGACCCTGCGTGGCGATGCCGAGCCTGTCGACAAGCCGGCCGTCGGCGAGAGTGGGGACGTCGCGATGACAGCGGCCGTCGCCGGGGAGCCGGCCATCGCCATCGACCGCGCCGCTCTGCTGGCCGAGCTGGGCGCGGAACAGGTCAAGCTGGACGCGCTGCAGGGCGAGTCGCCGCTGATCATGCCCTCGGTCGACGCCC
>CAZZVH010000198.1:0-3628 GCA_964657365.1 uncultured Burkholderiaceae bacterium | reverse complement strand
CCAGGCGGTCGCCAGCGTGGTCGCCGACTGGACCGGCATTCCGGTCGGCCGGATGGTCAAGAACGAGCTTCAGGCCATCCTCAGGCTCGGCGAAGCGCTCGGCAAGCGGGTGATCGGCCAGCAGCACGGCCTCGACATGATCGCGCGGCGCATCCAGACGTCGCGCGCACGACTCGACAACCCGAACAAGCCGATCGGCGTCTTCATGCTCTGTGGCACGTCGGGTGTCGGCAAGACGGAAACCGCGTTGGCGCTCGCCGAGGCGCTCTACGGCGGCGAGCAGAACATCATCACGATCAACATGAGCGAGTTCCAGGAGGCGCACACGGTGTCCTCGCTCAAGGGGGCCCCGCCCGGCTACGTCGGTTACGGCGAGGGCGGCATCCTGACCGAGGCCGTACGCCGCCGCCCCTACAGCGTCGTGCTGCTCGACGAGGTGGAGAAGGCGCACCCCGACGTCCACGAACTCTTCTTCCAGGTCTTCGACAAGGGGCGTATGGAAGACGGCGAGGGCAGGATGATCGACTTCAAGAACACGATCATCCTGTTGACGTCGAACGCGGGGTCCGAGCTCATCATGAACATGTGCCGTGATCCGGATCTCCTGCCGGATCCCGATTCGCTGGCGACGGCGATGACCGAGCCCCTGCAGAAGATCTTTCCGCCGGCACTGCTGGGCCGGATCGTCACGATCCCGTACTACCCGCTGACCGACGACATGCTCGGCCAGATCGTGCGGCTGCAGCTCAACCGGATCAAGAAACGGGTCGCGGAGAACCACAAGATCCCGTTCGACTACAGCGACGAGGCGGTGAAGCTGATCGTGAGGCGATGCAACAACGCCGAGTCCGGCGGTCGCATCATCGATGCCATCCTGACCAACACCGTCCTGCCGAAGGTGTCGATCGAATACCTGACGCGCGCATCGGAAGGCAAGGAACTCCAGGCGATCCGGCTGGATGTCGCGGAAGACGAATTCACCTATTCGTTCAGCTGACGCGGATCAGGACCTAGAAAGGATTCGCCATGGGATTGGGAGCGTTGGCCGGAGCAGTGGGAGGCGGGGCTCGCCAGGTCATGGAGATCAAGACGAGCAGCGACAGCTTTCTCGTTCTCGGCATGGAAGCGACCGAGGAGCTCGGACGGCTGCCGGAATACCGCGTCCGACTGGTCGGCGATCTCGACATGCTCGGCTCGCCGAAGCCGGTCGACATGCAGGATCTGCTCGGGACGCTGGCGACCGTCACGATGAAGATCGACGACGACAATCCGCGCCCGTTCAGCGGCTACATCACCAGGATGTCGCAAGGTGAACAGGTCGGGCGCTACGACAGCTTCACGATGACGCTGCGGCCCTGGCTCTGGTTCGCGACCCGGACGGTGGACAGCTACGTGTTCCAGGCCATGAGCGTCAAGGACATCGTCGACGAGGTCCTGACAGCCTACAGCACCGACTACGAGTTCCGGCTGACAGGCGACTACCCGCCGCTCGACTATTGCGTCCAGTACCAGGAGAGCGATTTCGATTTCGTGAGCAGGCTGCTGGAGTATTTCGGCATCTACTATTTCTTCGAGCACAAGGACTCGAAGCACACGATGGTGATCATCGACTCGATGGCCAAGCACAAGAGCAAGCCGATCTCCGATTCGATCCGCTGGGCGAATGCGATGAAATACTCCTGGACCGCCATCAACTGGCGGGCCGCGCAGGAGGCGAGGTCGCAGAAGACGGTGGTCGTCGACTACGACTACCTCGCTCCGTCATCGAAGATCAAGGGCGAGGAGACGGCGAGCAACTCGACGACGAAGCTGGGCGACTCCGAGGTCTTCGAGTTCACGTCCGGCGCTGTGCAGAACAGCATCAAGGACGCCGCCCAGGCCGATGCGACCAGCACGGCCGCCACCCAGCGCGCGACCATCCTCATGCAGGAGCTCGCCTCGCTCGCCGTGACGCGCACCGGCACGACGAACACCTACGACGTCGCGGTGGGATCGACGTTCACGCTCGAGGGTCATCCGCGCGACGACGAGAACGACACCTACCTGGTGGTGTCGGCGAAATACCGCATGGAGTTCGCGGACCACGAGGCGATCGCCGACCTGAAGGCCAAGCGCAAACCCGACGGATTCGTCTGCGATTTCGTCGTCCAGAGTCTCGACGACGGCGACTTCCGCGCTGCTCGAACGACGCCCGTGCCGCGCATCCACGGGCCGCAGACGGCGATCGTCGTCGGCGCGTCCGGCAACGAGATCGAGACCGACAAGCACGGGCGCATCAAGGTCCAGTTCCAGTGGGACCGCGTCGGCAAGGGCGACGAGAACAGTTCCTGCTGGGTTCGGGTCGCGCAGCCGTGGGCCGGCAAGGGGTACGGCATGTTCAGCTTGCCGCGCATTGGAAATGAAGTCATCGTCCAGTTCCTGAACGGCAATCCCGACCGACCGCTCGTCACCGGCTCCGTCTACAACAGCGACAACATGATGGCGTGGACGCTGCCCGACCACTCCACGTTCAGCGGCATCAAGACGCAGAGCAGCAAGGGGGGTGGTCCGGACACCGCCAACGAGCTGCGCTTCGAGGACAAGAAGGACAGCGAGTACATCTGGTTCAACGCGGAGAAGGATTTCTACCGGGTCGTCGAGAACGACGCGTTCGATCACATCGGCAACAACGAGAGCGTCAAGGTGGTGCTGACTCGCAAGGAAGTGATCGGCGAGAACTGGTTCATGGACATCACGAAGGATGTGATGCACAACATGGGCAAGGACCTGCACGTCAATGTCGCCGGCGACATCTTCTACACCGGTGGGGCGACGTTCCAGCTCAAGCTCACCAAGGACCTGAGCGCCAAGATGGACGGCGACCTCGGCATCGAGGTGGGTGGCAAGACGCAGCTGAAATCGAAGCAGGACATCGCACTGCATTCGACGGACGGCAAGATCTCGCTGAAGTCCGGCAAGGATCCGATGACCGGCAGCGACATCCTGCTCGAAGGCGCGAACATCAAGATCAAGGGCGCCACCATCGTCCTCGAGGCGACGTCGGGCATCACGCTGAAGGTGGGCGGTTCGCTGGTCAACCTGGCGGCGGCCGAGGTCGATATCGTCGGTGGCATGGTCAAGGTCAACTCCGGCGGTGGCGGCGGCTCGGCATCGTCCGGCCTGGTCGCCAGCCCCACGGCGCCGACCGAGGCGAAGAAGGAAGACAGCATCACAGCCGAAAAACAGGACGACTACGACAAGACCTTCGAGGATCCGATTGCTGACGAACCGTCGCCGTCCTGACCCCCGCCCCCGGACCCCGATCGGCGATGAGCAACGTCTTTTCATTGGCGCAACTGCGTGCTTCTCTCTGGACGAAGCAGGGCGCCCATGTCCATGCCGTGATCGACGGCCTGGTCGTTCCCGGCATCGCGGCGGGATACCTGTGGGCCGCCCCCGGGCCGCGCCTGCGCAACCTGGGCCGGCTCGCGGCCGGTGGGGCCACGATGGTCGCGGTGGGTGGCGCCTGGCCCCTGCTCGTGACCCTTACCCCCGCCGCGGACCGCCCGTGGATCTCGGGCACCAGCGACAACAGCGTGTGGTCGCTGATCTTCAGCTACAACGGCGTCGGGCGCCTGGCCGGACAGAC
>CAZZVH010000197.1:0-7082 GCA_964657365.1 uncultured Burkholderiaceae bacterium | reverse complement strand
CCAGGCTGCCGCCGGAGTCGGTCAGCGTCGATGTCACGCCCGCCCCGTTCGTGGCGATCGCGTCGAGCCAGTGGCCGAAACAGTTGGAGAGATAAGGCTTGCCCGGGACCGGCGCGCACCCCGGGACGGGAAGCGCGCCGGCGGCGGCTGCCCGCAACGCGGTGTCCGCGTCGGCACGGGAGTCGAACCAGGGCAGATCGGTCGATGCGCTGACCACCCAGGTCTGCGGGCCGAGCGAGGTGAGGTCGAGCGGCATGCTCAAGGTCTTGCCGGCCGGGATGAGCGGGACCACGTAGCTGAAATAGCGCAGGCCGAGGTCGACGTCCGCCGTCGTCGAGCGCGTCTGGTAGTCGACGCCGCTCGCCGCGTTCAGCAGCCGCAGGCCGTTCGGCAAGGCATAGGTCAGGTCGCTGTTGACGACGACGTGAACGACGGTGAACCACGCATCCACCGAGCCCGTGTTGCCGACACTCACGGTGAACCGCGACGGCACGCCCGTGCGGATCTTCGAGCGGCCGACGACATCGGCGAAGACCTGTGGCTGCCCGCCGGCCGTGACGGTGAATGCCGAGGCCTTCCTCAGCACGGTGGCGTCCGGCAGCGTGACGGTGACGTCGTAGACGCCGGGGGCCGCGCCGGCCAGCGAGAAGTGGCAGGCGATCTGGGTTCCGCCGGAGGCGAGCACGGCGCTGCCCGAGGCGATCGACGTCGACGCGGCGACCAGCGCGCAGGTCGAGCCGTCGACGAAGCCGGCGCCGTCGAGCGTGAGCGTCACGTCGCCGGCGTTGCCGGCACTGGTGGTCGACAGGCGCGAGATCGTGCCGGTGCCGAGGATGCCGACGAACCAGTCGGAGCCGTCGTAGGCGTTCGCGGTGAGGGTCGGCTGGAACGCCGTCGCCGTGACCGGCAGATTGCCGGAATTGGTCGCGCCGGCCATGTAGACGTTGTTCGAGGCGTCGAGGGCGAGCGCCGAGGTTCCGTCGTCGCCCGAACCGCCGAAGTAGGTGGCATAGACCAGAGCGCCCGTGGCTGCATCGAGGTGGACCAGGCTGGCGTCGTACGAGCCGCCGCCATGGGCCGGCTGGAACGCGTCGCTCGTCACCGGATAGTTGCTGCCGCCACCCGTGGCGATGAAGGCCCACGGCGATCCGGCGTTGTCGGCGACGACGTTGGAGAGGAACGAATCGCCGGTGCTGCCGCCGAGATAGCTGCTCCAGAGGATCGCCGAGCCGTCGGCCTTGAGCTTGGTGACGAAGCCGACGAAGCCGTAGTAGCCGCTGTTGCCGGGATAGCCGGGCTGCGCAGCGCCCGCCGTCGTCGGGAAGACGTCCGAGGCGGTGACGCCGCCGACGTAGACATTGCCGGCGGGATCGAACGCGAGGCTGTACGCGTACTCGGCGCAGTCGCCGGGAACGCGGGTCTTGCCGGTCAGATACGACGCGTACGCGAGGGTGCTCAGGTCGGCGCTGAAGTGGCCGACGAAACCGAACGAGTTCAGCGCCGCGACACCGACGCGACAGCCGGCATCCAGGGCGGTCGGCGCGGTCGTGAGGGCGTTGCTCGTCTGCGGCAGATTGGTGGTGTAGGCCTGTGCCGCGAACCACGGCGTGCCGGCCGGGTCGAGCGCCATGGACTGCAGGAACACGCCGCTCGCCAGGTTGTTGGGCTGCGGCGCATCGGTGCCGTAGTAGGTCGAGGCCAGCAGTTGCGCCGGGCCGGCCGGCGGCAGGCTGAACTTGGCGATGAAGGCCCCGGTGCCCGTCGCGAGCGTCTTCTTGTAGGCGTTCGACGTGGTCGTCAGGCCCGGTCCCGCATAGCCGCCGAGCCACAGCGTTCCGGCGGCGTCGAAGGCCACGGACCGGCCGCCTGAGTTGCTGCCGAACAGCGTCGAATACGATAGTGCGGAGCCGTCCGGCGACAGCACCGACAGGAATGCGCTCGACGATCCCTGGAGCGTCGACTGGATCGCGTTGGCCGTGACCGGGAAGTCCGACGAGGTGGTGTTGCCGGTGACGTAGGCGTTGCCGGACGCGTCGAGCGCGATGCCGAGGCCGTAGTCGTTGGTCGAGCCGCCGAGGAAGGTCGAGTACACGAGATCGCCCGACGCATCGAACTTCGTGACCACGACGTTGCGCACGTACGAGCCGATGTTCTTCCGCTTGCCCTGGTAGGCGTTGCCCGAGACGGGCCAGTCTTCCGAGCCCGAGTTGCCGACGACGTAGGCATTGCCTTGCGTGTCGAGCGCCATGCCGCCGACCTGGTCGTCGTGCACGCCGCCGAGATAGGTCGCGTAGAGCAGCTTGAAGGTCGGATCGATGACGAGCGGTCGATCGTGGTCGTACGCCGGCAGGCGGAAGCCGACCTCGTTCGAGGCCAGCAGCACGTAGTCGCCCGCGAGCGTCTTCCTCGCGCCGTCGATGTGCTGGTAGAGCACCGGGCGGTGCATCCGCAGCGCGCCGCCCGGACCGTCCAGCAGCAGGTCGCCGTTGGTGTCGATCGAAGGCTTGTGTTCGCCGTCGACGGCGATCCGGATGCGCGACGCGTCGGCCTTCGGCTGGACCACCAGGTCGTACTCGAACTCGCCGTCGCGTCCGTAGTAGACGAGGTCGATGCCGGGATAGATCAGCGGCTGGCGCAGCTGCCGGAACCCGGGCACGTGGCGCAACCAGCGCGAGCTGTCGCTGCCGACCAGGTAGTTCGACAGCGCGGTGCCGGGTTCCCGGGCGTCGAACGCGCCGCTCGCGTCGGCGCCGACGAAGCGCAGCCGGGCCGAGGCGACGAGATCGCCCTCCGATGCCGCCGGGCGGCCTCCGGAGGCGGCGCGGCGCGTCTGGCTCACCCGCACGCCATCGGCCAGTACGTCGGCGGTGAAGCCCGGGCCGTGCGCGACGTAGCGTGCATCGTCGGGAGACTGGCCGACGTTGGCTTCGAACTGGATCACCGGCGAGCGTGGCGAGCGCGCCGATGCCGGCGCGTTGCCCGACCGGATCGCGTGCCGTGTCGTGGCGGCGACGTCGACCGCCGGCGCCTGGCCGCTGGTCGACAGCCCGGACGATCCGGCCAGTGCGGCGAAGAGCGCGACGATGCCGACGACGACCGCGATCGGCGCTGCGGTTCGCGGCCTCGAAATCATCGCCCGCGTGTGGTGGGCCCGGCCGTTTGTCTCGTCGTCATGAAATTCGCTCATCGTCGCCTCGCTCGAACCCGTCTTGGGTGAGCCAGCCTAGGGACGATCGACGCGCAAGGCACGCTCCGGGGAGTGACAACGGGGTGACATCGTCACGGCCGTGTGCGTCGCAGTCATCGATGCCGATAAGCTACGGCAGGCTCCACCCATCCCCCCTTGCAAGCATGACGGAATCGATCGAATGAGGGCGGCGGCAACCGAGGCCGGCCGCATTGCGCAGGCGCGCGACTGGGTCGACGCCGCTCAACGCGTCGTGGCACTGACTGGCGCCGGCATGTCGACCGACTCGGGCATACCCGACTTCCGCGGGCCGCAAGGCAGCTGGACCAAGGATCCACAGGCCGAGATCCGATCGACGCTGCAGAACTACCTTGCAGACACCCGCGTGCGCGCAGCTGTCTGGCAGGAGCGCCTGCACAGCCCCGTCTGGTCGGCGCGGCCGAACCGCGGACACCACGCGCTCGTCACCCTCGAACAGCGCGGCAAGCTGCACGCGCTGATCACGCAGAACATCGACGAACTGCATCGCATCGCAGGCAATACTGCAGATCGGATCATCGAGGTGCACGGCACAGTCCGCCAAGCGATGTGTTGGGGCTGTGGTGCGCGTACTCCGATGCAAGCCGTCTTGCAGCGCGTGATCGACGGGGAGGCCGACCCGGCGTGCACTTCCTGTGGTGGCATCCTGAAGAGCGACACCATTTCGTTCGGTCAAATGCTCGTGCCCGCGGTGATCGAACGTGCCATGGAGGCGGTCGACGGCGCGCAGGTCCTGCTCGCTGTCGGCAGCACCCTGAAGGTGTTTCCCATCGCGGGGGCCGTGCCGCACGCGCACGAGGTGGGCGCGCGCGTGGTCATCGTCAACGATCAGCCCACGCCGATGGACGACATCGCCGATCTGGTGATTCGTGCGCCGATCGGAGACGTGCTGCCGGCAATCTGCGGAGCCCGCGAGCCGTAGCTATCGAGCGACCGCGAATCGGGCGCGATGAGTCGCCACCGAGCCGACCTCAGACCGGAGAGCTGCGGCCTTCGCCCGGAGGCGGCGCCCGTGTGTCGCGCGACGGCTGCCACCAGACCTCGCCGTCGCGCTCGAACGCGTCGATGCGCACCAGCTTGCCGCGGCCGCACGGGCCGCCGACGCATTGCCCTGTCCGCGGCGCGTAGGCGGCGCCGTGGATCGAGCACAGGATGAATTCACGGCCGCTGTCGAGGAACTCGCCGGGCTGCCAGTCGAGCTCGGTGGGGACGTGGAGGCAGCGGTTCAGGTAGGCGACGACGACGCCGTCGAAGCGCAGGGCGAACGCACGCGACGGCTCGCGGAAATGGACCACGTCGAAGACGACGGCGCGGTCTTTCTCGAGCAGGTCGGCAGACGCGCAGATGCGCTCGGGCGCGCCGGGGGGCGGCGTCGGCAAGCCGACGGGCGATGTCACTTGGTGACGGTCGGCCCGGCGGCCGGCGTGCCGGGCGCCGGCGCCCCGGCACCGGCGAGGTCGCCGGCCACCGCGTAGACGATCTGCTCCGGCACGATGTACTTGCGGAACGCGGCATTGACCTCGTCGAGCGTGATCCGGGCGCGCAGGTCGTCGAGCTCGGCCATGTATTTCGGCGTCTTGCCCCGCTCCACGAAGCTCACCAGCGCGCCCTCCAGCGCGCCGTCCTGCGCCCGCGCGAGACGGCTCGAGGCGATCATCGATTCCTTGGCGCGCTTCAGCTCGTCGTCGGTGAAGCCGTCGTGCCGGGCCCGCGCCAGCTCCTGCTCGAGCGCCGCCTTGACGCGATCGGCGTTCTGGTTGGCGCTGATGGCATAGACAGACCATCTCGCATTGGCATTGAAGGCGCCGCCGCTCACCGTCGCACCGACGCCGTACGACAGGCCGTCCTTCTCGCGGATGCGATCCCAGAGCCGGCCGGTGCCGCCGCCCGAGCCGCCGAAGATCTGCATGCCCAGGCGCAGCGCCTGGTACTCGCGGTCCGATTCGCGCAACGGGAACGTGAGCTGCCCGAACGAGAACGCGTTCTGCTTGTCCTTGACCTCGATGCGGAACTGCGATGTCGCCACGGCGACGTAGGGCAGCGGCACGCGCGTGAACGGCGTCCGGCTGGTCCAGTCGGCCAGGCCCTGCTGCAGCTGCGCGGTCAGGGCCGGCGCATCGAAATCGCCCACGGCGGAGACGACCGCCTGCGAAGCACCGTAGAAGTCGTGGTGGAAGGCGCGGAGGTCGTCGAGCTTGAGCGTGCCGATCTCCTGCAGGGTCTCGTCGAAGCTCTCGGCGTAGCGCACGTCGCCCTTGGGATACGGATTGCCGTAGCGCGACAGCTGCTGGGTCACCAGGACCTGCGGCTCGGAACGCGACGATTCGATGCCGGCCACCCACGCCGACTTCATCTGCTCGAATTCGGACGCATCGAAGCGCGGCGTGCGCAGGACCTCGAGGGCGAGCGCCACGGCCGCCGGGAGATTGGCCTTCGTCGTCTCCAGGCGAACCGACACGCCCTCCGCGCTGCCGCCGACATTCCACGACGCCTGCAGCTTCTCGAACGCGGTCGCGAGCTCTTCGCGGGACAGCCGCACCGTGCCGTGCGACAGCATGCTCGCGGTGGCGGAACCGATCAGGTCCTTGCCGAACAGGCTCGTCGCGTCGCCCAGCTGCAGGTTGATCGAGACGCCGACCTTGCCGCCACGCGTCGTCTTCGGCAGCAGGGCCACCTTGACGCCGGCCGGCCCGGGCAGCGTGGCGATCGTCGTGCGGCGATCGATGTTGGCCACCGAGACGTCGAAGTTCTCGCCGGCGGCCACGGCCTCGCCGCCCTTGAACGTCTTCATGAGCGCGGCGACGTCGACTTTCGCCGGCGCCGGCGCGCGCACCGGCGTCGGGCTCGGGATGTAGGTGCCGAGGGTGCGGTTGCTGGTCACGAAGTACTGGCTCGCGACGCGGTTGACGTCGGCCAGCGTCGCCGACCTGATCCGGTCCCGACGGTCGAAGCCGAGCCGCCAGTCGCCCTGCGCGATGTATTCCGACAGCCCGAGGCCGACCCGCTGCGGATCGTTCAGCGTCTGGGTGAAGCCGCGCTGCCAGATGTTCTTGGCGCGCTCGAGCTCGGCGTCGGTGAATGGCGCACGCGCGCCGTTCTCGACCGCCGAGAGCAGCGCGTCGCGCGCGGCGTCGATCGACTGGGCATTCTTCAGGTCGGCCTCGAAATAGGCGTAGCCCGGCTCCGCGAGCGCCTGCGCGCCGCCATCGGCTTCGGCGGCGAGATCCGTGACGACGAGCGCCTTGTGCAGCCGGAAATCCGGGCCGCCGAGCATCATGGCGGCAAGGACCGTCGGCGCGAAGTCGGGCGACGGCCCGGCCGGCACGTGGTAGACGGCCAGCACGATCGGCGTGTCGCCGACCCGGCGCAGCGTCACCGACTTCTCGCCGTCCTGGGCCGGGTCGAGGGTGTACGTCGGCTCGATGACGCGACTCGGCTTCGGGATCTTGCCGAAGGTCGCGGCGATGATCGACAGCGTCCTGGCCTGGTCGAACTTGCCAGCGACGATGAGGACGGCGTTGTCGGGCTGGTAGTACTGCCGATAGAACGCCTGCAGGCGCGCGATCGAGACGTTCTCGACATCGCTGCGCGCACCGATCGTGCTCTTGCCGTAGGCGTGCCAGTGGAAGGCCGAGCCGAGCACGTTCTGGAACAGGATGTTGCCGGGGTTGTTCTCGCCCGACTCCATCTCGTTGCGCACGACAGTCATCTCGGAATCGAGATCCTTCCTGGCGATGAACGACTGCGTCAGCGCTTCCGAGAGCCAGTGCAGGTAGAAGTCGAGATGCTCCGGGCTCTCCGCCATGCTGGCGAAGTAGTTGGTGCGGTCGTCGGAGGTGGTGCCGTTCCAGGACAG
>CAZZVH010000196.1:0-7092 GCA_964657365.1 uncultured Burkholderiaceae bacterium | reverse complement strand
CGCGCGCGGCATCTCGCCGCGCAGCGTGGTCGATGCACTGGTCTTCGGCCTGACGTGCATCCCGAAGCTGATCGTCCTCGGGCTGGCACTGTTCCTGGTCGCGATCGCCGTCTTCATCGTCCTCGCCATCCTCTTCTTCATCTGCAAGATCCCGTTCCTCGGCCCGTTGCTGTTCGCGGTCGTGTTCCCGGTCAGCGTCGTGGTGGCCGGTGTCACGTCGTTCGGGCTGTTCCTCTGCATGGGGCTGTCGCTTCCCGCGATCTGGCAGGGCGCGACGATCTCGCGCGCCCTCGGGCAGACGCTGGCGATCGCCCGCAGCCGCCTCGTCGAGGCGGTGCTGCTGCTCGTGTTCGTCAGCATCCTGGGCTTCGCGGTCAGCCTGATCGTGTTCGCGGTGCTCGGCTTCGGCCTGGTGCCGACGCTCGGCATGTCGGCCGGCATCGTCGGCTTCGGCGGCATGGGCGACATGGGCGGGCTCGGGATGGGCGGCATGATGGGCATGGCGCAGGGCATGGGCGGCGGCCACGCGATCGCCGGCATGATCGGCGGCTTCGTCCTGTGGGCATTGGCGATCTCGCTGGTCAGCCAGGTGAACCTGCTCGGCCTGAGCCTCGTCTACCTGCGCGTCACCGAAGGCCTCGACCTGACCGGCAGCGAAGAGGCGCTGCGCCGTTCGTTCGACGATGCGCGCCGGCGCACGGCGGAGCTCGGCGAAAAGGCCAGGAACGCAGCCCAGCGCGCCACGGACGGCAGCGGCCGGACAAGCGGTGCAGGTGGTGCAGGCGGTGTCTCGGCTGCGGCCATGGGCGCGACCGCCGCCGGCGCCGGTGTCGCGGCCGCATCCGCGTCGTCGTTCGCCGGCGATCCTCTGCCGGGAATGTCGCCCCCGGCCGCGTCGGCGGTGCCTCCTGCCTACACACCGCCGTCGTTCGATGCGGCACCGCCGGCGTATGCACCTCCCCCGGCGCCGGTCTACACCCCCGAACCTCCGCCGGCCTTCACGGCCGCTCCCTCGCAACCGCCCTTCATGCCGCCGCCGCTCGGCGTCGAGACCACGGCGCCTTTCTTCCCGGCGTCCGCGCAGGCCTTCTCGCCGACGGTCGACATGCCGCTCGACGACGGCACCGACATCGCCCTCCCGTTCGACGACGTGCAACCGCACGCAGCGCCGGCCGGCCCTGTCGCTCCTCCCACCGCGTACGGCGTCCCGCCCGTCTACGTGCCGCCGCCCTTGCCGCCGGCTCAGCCGCTGCCGGCTGCAGCGGCGACGACCTGCCCGCAGTGCCTGTCTCCGGTCACCCCCGAAGACCTGTTCTGCGGCGTCTGCGGCTACCGGCTGAAATGACGCCGCGACGGCGATGATCGACAGCGACTTCGCCGCCGAACGCGACGCCTTGATCGCCGCCCGGCGCACTGCGACGGCCATCGCGCACCGGCCCGCTGCATGGATCCCGGCCGATCTTGCCGAGGCCTATCGCTTGCAGACGGAGGTGATCGGTGCGCTCGGGTCGACCGGCGCCTGGAAGGTGGCCGGCCTGACCGAGCCGCAGCGCCGTGCGATGGGCGTGCCGGCGCCGATCGCTGCAGCACTGCCCTTCGTCCTCGATGCCGACGGCAGCGTCGCCGGATTGCGCCTGGCCGATTTCATCGCGCCGAAGATCGAATGCGAATTCGCGTTCGAGCTCGGTGCCGACCTGCCGATCCGGAGCCGACCGTACGAACGCGCTGAGGTCGCCGGCGCAGTGGCGGCGATGCGCCTGGCGATCGAGATCGTCGACTCGCGATTCCCTGCCGGCAGCGGCGCTCTCAGCGAAGTCGCCGACGGCTCGAACAACGGCAGCTTCGTCGCCGGGCCGCGCGTGCGCGACTGGCAGGCACTCGATCCCGGAACGGTCAACATCGTCCTCACGTTCACCGATGCGGCCGGCGCGACAACGCCTTTCGCCCAGGGCAACGGCCGGGCGATCCTCGAGGGGGATCCGTTCGCCGCCGTGGTGCTACTGGCCAACGCGCAGCCGCCGGGTGCGGGCCTGCGTGCCGGCCAGATCGTGACCACCGGCAGCTGCACGGGCGCGCCGTTCGTGACGCGCACGGGCACCTATCGCGCCGTGTTCGATGGCCTCGGCGAGATCGCCGTGGCGATCGGCTAGCGAACAGCGGCTAGTCGATTGCCCGCAGGCCGGCCCGAAAACGCTTCGCGTTGTCGACGTAGTGGTCGGCGGCCCGCGCCAGGCCTTCGATCTGTTCCGGCGTCAGCGGGCGAACGACCACCGCCGGCGAACCCATGATCAGCGAGCCGTCCGGGAAGTGCTTGCCTTCGGTGACCAGCGAGCGCGCGCCGACGAGGCAGTTCCTGCCGATGCGGGCGCCGTTGAGGATCACCGAGCCGATGCCGATGAGCGAACCGTCGCCGATGGTGCAGCCGTGCAGCATCACGAGATGGCCGACCGTGACGTTGTCGCCGATCGTCGTCGGGAAGCCGGGATCGGCGTGGACGACACTGCCGTCCTGCACGTTCGAGCGGCGGCCGACGCGGATCGCTTCGCTGTCGCTGCGCAGCACCGCACCGAACCAGACGCTGCTCTCGGCCGCGAGCTCGACGGCGCCCAGCACCGACGCGCCGGGCGCGACCCAGGCACTCGGGTCCACGCTGGGCACGTTCTCATCGATCCGATAGATGGTCATGGCGACCCCATGAAGTAGCGTTTCAGACCGGCCAGGATCATCTCGACGGCGACCGCCGTGAGCACCAGGCCCATGAGCTTCTCGAACGCCGAGACGACGGAATCGCCCAGCCAGTGCCGGATCTTCGAGCAGCCGACGAGGACCAGGCCGGACACGCCCATGGCACAGGCGAGCGCGCCGACCCATTCGCCGACGCGGTCGGGCTGGCGCGAGGCGAGCAGCAGCACCGTGGCCATCGCCGACGGGCCCGCGAGCAGCGGCACGGCGAGCGGGAAGATCAGGGGCTCCTTGCCGTCGGGCACGCCGTAGACGCTGCCGCCTTCGTTGAAGATCATGCGGATGGCGACCATCAGCAGGATGACGCCGCCGGCGACCTCGAGCGAGCGCTCGGAGAGATGCATGACGCGCAGGAACCCTTCGCCGAAGAACATGAAGAAGCACAGCACCCCGAAGGCGATCGCCACCTCGCGCATCGCCACCCACGGACGCCGGCCCGGCGGCACCGTGCGCATGACCGGAATGAAGATCGGCAGGCTGCCGAAGGGATCGAGCACCAGCAGCAGCAGGATGAAGGCGGAGACGAAGCTGTGGTCCACGGTCGCGGCAGTGCAGTGATGCGCGGCGTCGACGCGGTCAGACGACCAGCGAGCGGCCGATCGCCGAATAGGCGGCGTACGCCGCCATGGCGATCACGACGATCCACCAGATCAGGCGGCCCGAGTTCTGCACTTCGCCCGGCGAGCGGCCGCCGATGCCGGTCGGGTGGTCACGGTAGCGCGACGCGTCCGATGCGTCGCGCGCCTGGGCGAGCCCGTAGCCGGACGCCAGACGCAGACGCTCGGTCGAAGCGGTCTTCTCGGCAGTGACCCGCGCGGCCGTGGCTTGGGATTGCATCGCCGACGCTGGATGGGTGACGGCCGGCGACGGGCGCGCCGCCAACGGGACCGCGCCGCGGCGATAGGCGTCGATGAAGTCCTTCGCTTCCTTGAGCCCGAGCGGGGAAACGGCGCGCAGCCGCGCGATCGCCTCGATGGTGTCGCCCCGGCGAAGTGCTTCGATCACGCGTTCGGGCATCACGGTCATGGCATCTCGCTCCCGGCATGTCGCCGCGAAGACCGCGGGACGTCCGTGAGTGTAGGCACCGCGGTGCCCTCGCCGTTCAGGCGCGCTCGCCGAAGCGAGCCACGGAACGGGCCCGCGCACGTGCCGCCTCGACGTCCCGATCGCGCGGATCGGCAGTCGTCAACAGGCTGGCGATCAACGTGTGTGCGGCGGCGGCGATGGCCTCCACCGCAGCGTCGAACGCGGCCTCGTTGGCCTTCGAGGGAACGCTGAACCCGCTCAGCTTGCGCACGAACTGGAGCGACGCGTCGCGCACTTCCAGCTCGGTCGCCGGCGGCTCGAAGTTGAACAGGGTGCGGATGTTGCGGCACATGGCGATGCGTGCTCCTGGCTTCAGCGCGCCGACGGGACGCGGCCGTCGGCACCGGGTTCGGCCGTCGCGTCCTGGCCTTCCTGCGACACGACGGCGTGCACGACGCGCTGCGGAAACGGGATCTCGATCTTCTCGGCATCGAGCACGTCGAGGACGACGAGATTGACGAGCGACTTGACGTTGCCGTCGCCGTTCTCGGAATCGCGGATCCAGAAGTTGATCGAGAGATCCATGCCGTCTGCGGAGAACGAAGCGAGCTGCACTGCCGGCTTCGGATCGTCGATCACCCGGGGCACCGCGCCGATCGCGGCTTCGAGCTTCGGCTGCAAGGCCCGCACGTCGGTGCCGTAGGCGACCTGCACGGCCGTCTTCACCAGCACGCGCGGGTCGGCCAGCGACGAGTTCTCGACCTTCGTGGTGATCAACGTCTCGTTGGGAATGATCGCCTCGCGCCCGGCCAGCGAGCGGACGACGGTGTAGCGCGTGCGGATGTCGGTGATGCGGCCCTCGAAGCCGTCGACCTTCACCATGTCGCCGATCCGGACGCTGCGTTCGGCCAGGATGACGAAGCCGCTGATGTAGTTGGCGGCGATCTTCTGCAGGCCGAAGCCGAGACCGACGCCGATCGCGCCGCCCAGCACCGACAGCGCGGTGAGATCGATGCCGACCGCCGACAACGCCACCAGCAGGCCGACGAACAGCAGGATGGTGCGGATCAGCGTGGCCGCGATCTTGCGCAGCGACAGGTCGTGGCCGGCGGCGTTGGCGAGCAGTTTCTTCTCGAGGGCGCCCGAGATCCAGAGCGCCAGCACGAAGACGATGCCCGCGGTGATGGCTCCCTCGACCAGATTGCGCAGCGTGACCTGGGCGGCGCCGACCTTCCAGTGCACGTCGTCCATCGCGTCGAGCACCATCGGCGAGATGCCCGTGACCCAGAGCACGACGGCGATCCAGGCCAGCCACGACACGCTGCGCTCGATCGTCCGCATCCAGCCGACGTTCGGGAACGTCTTCGTCAGCACGCGCACGGTGAGACGGATGACGACCAGCGACACCAGGATCGGGATGGCGACCTTGAACACGGCCGGCTTGATCGTGCTTTCGAGCGCGACCCGCGCGACGTAGGCGAACGCCAGGGCCAGTACCGGGAACAGCACGCCATCGACCAGGCTGCGCCCGAACCAGACCGAATCGGCTGGTGCGCTTCGGCCGCGCAGCAGCCGCACCACGATCCAGGCGGCGAGCAGGCAGACGACGAGAATCCCGAGCTCGGCCGCAGCGCCAGGGCGCGTCAGGTCGACCGCGAGTTCGTCGAGCTCCTCGACGTTGAAACGGCGGATCACACGCCCGCCAGGACGCGCAGGTGGGCGGCGACGCTGCGCGCCAACGCGCCGAGGTTGTAGCCGCCCTCGAGACACGACACGATGCGGCCGCCCGCGTGCTTGTCGGCCACTTCCTTGATGCGCTGCGTCATCCAGGCGTAGTCGGCCTCGACCAGGCCGAGCTGGCCGAGCTCGTCTTCGCGGTGCGCGTCGAAGCCGGCCGAAATGAAAATCATCTGCGGGCGGAAGGCGTCGAGCCGTTCCATCCAGCTCTTCTCGATCAGGGCACGGATCTCCGGCCCGCGCGTGTAGGGCGGCACCGGCACGTTGACCATGTTGTCGCCCAGCGGGTGGATGCCGCTGTACGGATACAGCGGGTTCTGGAAGATGCTCACCATCAGCACGCGCTCGTCGTTGGCGACGATGTCTTCGGTGCCGTTGCCGTGGTGGACGTCGAAGTCGACGATGGCGACGCGCTCGAGGCCGCGCACGTCGAGCGCATGGCGCGCGGCGACGCAGACGCTGTTGACGAAGCAGAAGCCCATCGCCTGGTCACGCGTGGCGTGGTGGCCCGGCGGGCGGATCGAGCAGAACGCGTTCTCGGCGGTGCCGTCGATGACGGCATCTGTGGCGGCCACCGCGGCACCGGCGGAACGCTGCACCGCCGCCCAGGTGCCCGGGCTGGCGATCGTGTCGGCGTCGATCGCGCGCATGCGTCCGGCCGCCTGCACGTCCTGCAGGAGGGCCTGCATCTCGTCGACGTAGACGCTGTCGTGGGCCAGGCCGACGTCGCTCATCGCCACGGCGGGCGCCTCACGTCGATCGAGCGCGGCGTCGAGCCCGCAGGCGATGAGATGGTCGTCGATCGCGTCGAGCCTGGCGGGGCACTCGGGATGGCCCGGGCCCATGTCGTGGCTGCGGCAATCGGGATGGCTGTAGAAGGCCGTCGTCATGATGCGGCGGGCAGATTAGCACGGCCCCGGGCCGCGCCCGCGTGACGCATGGCTCGCTCCCGTGCGGGTCGCAAGGCTGCGCGACAGCGGCGATGCGGGTTTTTCCGGTAACGTGCCCAGATGACCCCAGCGCTCCGCAGCCAGCTTGTCGAACTGGTCGCCCAGATCAGCACCATCATCGTCGGCAAGAAGGCGCAGATCGAGGATTGCGTGGCCTGCATGCTGGCCGGCGGCCATTTGCTGATCGAGGATGTTCCGGGTGTCGGCAAGACGACGCTGGCCCACGCTATCGCCGTCTCGCTCGGCCTGCGCTTCTCGCGCACCCAGTTCACCGCCGACCTGATGCCGTCGGACCTGATCGGCGTCAGCGTCTACGAGCGGAGCAAGGAAGCGTTCGTGTTCCATCCGGGGCCGGTGTTCGCACAGGTGCTGCTGGCCGACGAGATCAACCGCGCCGGCCCGAAGACCCAGAGTGCGCTGCTGGAGGCGATGGAAGAGCATCAGGTCACGGTCGAAGGCGAGACGAGGGCATTGCCCAGGCCGTTCTTCGTCATCGCGACGCAGAACCCGAGCGACCAGCTCGGCACCTATCCGCTGCCCGAGTCCCAGCTCGACCGCTTCCTGATGTGCATCACGCTCGGCTACCCCGACAAGAAGAGCGAGCGCGAGTTGCTCGCCGGCGCCGAGCGGCGCGAGG
>CAZZVH010000195.1:0-7099 GCA_964657365.1 uncultured Burkholderiaceae bacterium | reverse complement strand
CAGTCCCAGTCCCAGTCCCAGTCGCAAGGCCCGGCACCGGCGCTCGTCGAGGATGCCGGCGACGGCAAGGACGTCGAGTACGACTTCTATCACTGGTCGGCGGTGCTGCGCTCGGTGTCCGGCTTCGAGGTCTATCGCAAGGTCTACCGCAACGTCATCCGGCCGGAGAAGGTCGCCGAGCTGCTGATCCTGCGCCCCGACATGCCGCGTTCGCTGGCCGCCTGCATGCACGAGGTGGTGTCGAACCTGCGCCGGGTCGCCAACGAGCAGTCGCGCGACACGCTCCGCCTGGCCGGCCGGCTCGATGCCGACCTGCAGTACGGCCGCATCGACGAGATCCTCGCCACCGGGCTGCATGCCTATCTCACGCAGTTCCTCGAGCGCGTCAACGCGCTCGGCGCCGGCATCAGCCGGGACTTCCTCGTGCCGGTCGCGCCGTGACCGGCGCGCGCCCGGCGCGAAGGCTCGACAATCGAAGTTTCTCCAGGACAGTCTGAATGTCGATCCACGTCGCGCTGAACCACGTCACGCACTACCGCTACGACCGGCCGATCCAGCTCGGCCCGCAGGTCGTGCGGCTGCGCCCGGCGCCGCATTCGCGCACCCGAATCCTGAGCTACTCGATGCGCGTCGAGCCGACCACGCACTTCATCAACTGGCAGCAGGACCCGCAGTCGAACTACCTCGCGCGCCTGGTCTTTCCGAAGCCGACCACCTTCTTCCGCGTGGAGGTCGATCTCGTCGCCGAGATGGCGGTGATGAATCCGTTCGACTTCTTCCTCGAACCCAGCGCCGAGAAGTTTCCGTTCAAGTACGAGCCCGAGCTGCTGGTCGAGCTGGCGCCCTACCTGACCAAGGCCCCGGCGACGCCGGCCTTCGCCGCCTACCTCGCGTCGATCGACCTCACCGAGAGGCCGACCAGCGGCTTCCTGATGGACGTCAACCAAGGGCTGCAGAAAGACATCGCCTACCTGATCCGCATGGAGCCGGGCGTGCAGACGCCGGAAACCACGCTCGTCAACCGCAGCGGCTCGTGCCGCGACAGCGGCTGGCTGCTGGTGCAGCTGCTGCGCCATCTCGGCCTGGCAGCTCGGTTCGTTTCCGGCTATCTGATTCAACTCAAGGCCGACGTCAAGTCGCTGGACGGCCCGAGCGGCACCGAGATCGATTTCACCGACCTGCACGCCTGGTGCGAGGTCTACCTCCCGGGCGCCGGCTGGATCGGCCTCGACCCGACCTCGGGCCTGTACGCCGGCGAGGGCCACATCCCGCTCGCCTGCTCGCCCGAGCCCTCGTCGGCGGCGCCGATCAGCGGCGAGATCGAGGCCTGCGAGACGACCTTCGAACACCACATGTCGGTGCGCCGGATCTGGGAGGCGCCACGGGTCACGTTCCCGTACAACGACGCCCAGTGGGCGACGATCGACAAGCTCGGCCACCAGGTCGACGCCGATCTCGCGCGCCTCGACGTCCGCCTCACGCAGGGCGGCGAGCCGACCTTCGTCTCGGTCGACGACCGCGAGGGCGGCGAATGGAACACCGAGGCCATGGGGCCGACCAAGCGCCTCCTGAGCATCGACCTCATGGAGCACCTGCGGGCGCGCTACGGCCAGGGCGGCCTGCTGCACTTCGGCCAGGGCAAGTGGTATCCCGGCGAGCAATTGCCGCGCTGGTCGCTCAACCTGTTCTGGCGCAAGGACGGTGTCGCCATCTGGGAAGACCCGAAGCTCTTCGCCAACGAGCACGACGATCTCGGCGCGACGGCGGAGACGGCCCATGCCTTCCTTCGCCATCTCGCCGAGGTGCTCGGGGTTGCCACCGGCAATGTCTTCGCGGCCTTCGAGGACGCCTGGTACCTGCGCTGGCGCGAAGGCAAGCTGCCGAGCAACGTCGACCCGTTCGATTCGCGAGTCGCCGAGCCGCTCGAGCGCAAGCGGCTGCGCCGCCTGTTCGAGCGTGGTCTCGCTACCCCGGTGGGCTACGCACTGCCGGTCAAGCGCGACGAGCGCGACAGCGCGGCCTGGCGCTCGAGCTCCTGGTACCTCCGCGACGAGCGCTGCTATCTCGTTCCCGGCGATTCGCCGATCGGCTATCGCCTGCCGCTCGATTCGCTGCCCTGGGTCGCCCCGGAAGACGTCGAGCCGATCCACCCGCCCGACCCGACGCAGGATTTCGCGCCGTTGCCGCAGCGCACCGCGCCCCGCCATGTCGATGCGGCCTGGCACCGGACGAGCGAGCTTGGCGGCAATCGGTCGGTTCACGCCACGCCGAGCGGCTCGCACGACGTCGCTTCGCCGGGCCCCGTCGACGCTGAACCCGCCCACGTGGCCGTCGCCGCGTTGAAGCCGTTCGAGTCCGCGAAGACGGTGGTGCGCACCGTCATCAGCGCCGAGCCGCGCGGCGGCCGTCTCTACATCTTCATGCCGCCGGTCGCCGAGCTCGAGGACTACCTCGATCTCGTCGCCGCCGTCGAGGCGACGGCGCGTGCCCTGGAGACGCAGGTCATCCTCGAAGGCTACGAACCGCCGCGCGATCCGCGCCTGTCGGTGCTGCGCGTCACGCCTGATCCGGGCGTGATCGAGGTCAACGTCCAGCCGTCGTCGAGCTGGAGCCAGCTGGTCGAGCAGACGACCCACCTCTACGACGTGGCCCGCGAGTCGCGGCTGATGAGCGAGAAGTTCATGCTCGACGGCCGCCACACCGGCACCGGCGGCGGCAACCACTTCGTGCTCGGCGGCGCCACCACCAACGACTCGCCGTTCCTGCGCCGGCCCGACCTGCTCGCCAGCATGATCGCGTACTGGCACAACCACCCGGCGCTGAGCTACATCTTCTCCGGCATGTTCGTCGGCCCGACCAGCCAGGCGCCGCGCATCGACGAAGCACGCAACGATTCCGTCTACGAGATCGAGATCGCGTTCTCTGAACTCAGGCGCGGGACGGCAGCCGAAGGCGTCTGCCCGCCGTGGCTGGTCGACCGCCTGTTGCGCAACCTGCTCATCGACGTGACCGGCAACACCCACCGTGCCGAGTTCTGCATCGACAAGCTCTACTCGCCAGACGGCCCGACCGGACGCCTCGGCCTGCTCGAGATGCGCGCCTTCGAGATGCCGCCGCACGCGCGCATGAGCCTGGTCCAGCAGCTGCTCATGCGCTCGCTCGTTGCGCGCTTCTGGGCCGAGCCGTACCTGCCGAAGCGGCTCGAGCGCTGGGGTACGAAGCTGCACGACCGCTTCATGCTGCCCTACTTCGTCTGGGAAGACCTGCGCGACGTCGTCGAGGAACTGCGCAGCTTCGGCTATCCGGTCGAGCTCTCGTGGTTCGCGCCGCACCTCGCCTTCCGCTTTCCGTTCCTCGGCGATTTCACCGCCGCCGGCGTGGAGGTCGAGTTGCGCATGGCGCTCGAGCCGTGGCACGTGCTGGGCGAGGAGAGCGGTGGCGGCGGCACGTCGCGCTACGTCGATTCGTCGGTCGAGCGCATCGAGGTGAAGGTGTCCGGCATGGTCGGCGAGCGCCACGTGCTGGCCTGCAACGGCCGGCGCGTGCCGTTGCAGCCGACCGGTGTCGCCGGCGAGTTCGTGGCCGGCGTGCGCTACCGCGCCTGGAATCCGCCCTCGGCACTGCACCCGACGATCGGCACCCACGTGCCGCTGGTGTTCGATCTGGTCGACACGTGGATGGATCGCTCGGTGGGCGGCTGCCAGTATCACGTCGCCCATCCGGGCGGCATCAACTACACGGCTTTCCCGGTCAATGCGCTCGAGGCGGAGGCGCGCCGGCTCGCGCGCTTCTTCCGCACCGGGCATACGCCAGGACAGATGGCGGCCCCTGCCGAGCCTCTGAATCCGGACTTCCCGAACACGCTCGATCTGCGTCGCCCGGCCTAGGCTGATCCCGTGAGCTCTCCACCCGTCGCCGACCCGATGGCGAAGCTGCTCGGCGGCTACGCGGCGCTCGACGACCGCTACGACGAGCTGCTGGCGGCGCCGGGCGAGCCGCGCCCGCACTGGGACGCCTTCCTGCGTGCCTTGTCGGAGCGCGGCGAGCGCGAGGTCAACGACACGCTCTCGCTGACCGAGCGGCAGATCCGCGAGCAGGGCATCACCTACAACGTCTACGACGACGCGATGGGTGCGCAGCGGCCTTGGGAAGTCGATCCTCTGCCGCTGCTGCTGCCGGCCGACGAATGGGAGGCGATCGAGGCCGGCATCGAACAGCGCGCCGATCTGCTCAACCGCGTGCTCGGCGACATTTACGGCGCCCAGACGCTCATGAAGAGCGGAGCGATTCCGCCGCCGGTGATCTTCGGCCACCGCGGTTTCCTCGGGCCGGTCCAGGGCATCCAGCCGGCCGGCGGCATGCACCTGATGCAGTACGCGGCCGATCTCGCCCGCTCGCCCGACGGCCGCTGGTGGGTGGTGAGCGACCGGACCCAGGCACCGTCCGGCTCGGGCTACGCGCTCGAGAACCGCCTCGTCGTCTCGCGCGTCTTTCCGCAGATGTTCCGCGAGCTGCCGGTGCAGCACCTGGCGTCGTTCTTCGAAGCCTTGCGCTCGACGCTGCTGCGCTGGGCGCCGCGCGGCGACGGGCCGACGCGCATCGTCATGCTGACGCCGGGGCCGTACAACGAAACCTACTTCGAGCACGCGTTGCTGGCGAGATACCTCGGCTTCGCGCTGGTCGAGGGCAGCGACCTGACCGTGCGCGACGACCGCGTCTGGCTCAAGACGATCGACGGCCTGCAGCGCGTCCACGCGATCCTGCGCCGCCAGGACGACGACTACTGTGATCCGCTCGAGCTCCGTTCCGACTCCGCGCTCGGCATCGCCGGCCTGACCGAATGCGCGCGGCGCGGCAACGTGCTGATCTCGAACGCGCTCGGCTCCGGCGTGCTGGAGTCGGGTGCCTTGCTCGGCTACCTGCCGAAGCTCGCGCGCGAGCTCCTCGGCGAGCCCTTGAAGCTGCCGTCGGTCGCGACCTGGTGGCTGGGCGAGCCGGCCGCCTTCGAAGACGCCTGGCAGCACCCGGAGCGGCTCATCATCAAGCCGCTCGAGCGCTCGGCCAACGAGCGGCCGATCGTCGTCGAAGACCTGTCGGAAGTGGAGCGGGAGCGGCTGCGCAAGCGCATCGCCGCGCGGCCGCAGCACTACGTCGCCCAGGAATGGGTGCACGTCTCGCGCGCGCCGGTGATCGAGCGAGACAGCAGCGCCGCGTTCGCCGCCCGCACCGTCGGCCTGCGCGTCTTCGCGGTGGCCACGCCGAGCGGCTGGCGCGTCATGCCGGGCGGCCTGACGCGCGTCGCGAGCGATCAGGAGTCGCGGGTCATCGCGATGCAGCGGGGCGGCCGCTCGAAAGACACCTGGGTGCTCTCCGCGGGGCCGGTGAACGCGTCGTTCTCGCTGCTCTCGCAGACGGTCTCGGCCGAGCAGCTGGTCGACTCGAATGCGACGCTGGCCTCGCGTGCGGCCGAGAACCTGTTCTGGTTCGGTCGCTACGGCGAGCGCTGCGACGCATCGGTGCGGCTGCTGCGGGTGGCGCTCGGCCATGTGCTCGACGATCCCGCCACCCGCGCCGGCGGCTCGCCGCCGTCCTGGGCGCTGGCGGAGAAGCTGGGCCTGATCGACGCGAAGAAGAACATCGCGCGCGAGCTTCGCCGTGCGGCGACGCACCCCGAGGCCATGCTCAACCAGCGGCTGCGCCAGCTCTCGCGGGTCGCCTTCAGCCTGCGCGACCGCATGTCGGCCGATCACTGGCGCACGCTCAACCGCCTGATCGGCGATCCGGTGTTCCAGCGCGAGCCGACGCTGCAGAACACGCTGGTCTGGCTCGACCGTGCCATCACCGCCGTGATGACGCTCTCCGGTTTCGTCCTCGACGGCATGACGCGTGGCATCGGCTGGCGCTTTCTCTCGATGGGCCGCCGCGTCGAGCGATTGGCGACGATGTGCACGACCGTCTCGGTGGCCATGAACGAAGGCCGCACCCACGAGCTCGACTGGCTGCTCGATCTCGCCGATTCGAGCGTCACCTACCGCTCGCGCTACCTGGCCGCGCCCGAATGGCTGCCGGTGCTCGACATGGTGATCCGCGACGAGGCCAATCCGCGCTCGCTCGCGTTCCAGGTGAAGGGCCTGGCCGACTACATCGAGCGCATCGAGGCCAGCCACGGGCGTTTTGCGGGCGAGACGCTGGCGCCCGCGCACGCGGCGCTGCGCGCGCTCAAGCCTGCAGACCTCGATCCGGAGAGCGAAGGGCTGGCGCAGCTGATCGCGCAGCTGCAGCGCGCCGCCTACGCGGTCTCCGACGACATCTCGATGAAGTTCTTCTCCCACGCGGTGCCGCGCAGCGTGCTGTCGCTGGCGGCCTGAGGCACGAACCGATGAGCGCCGCGCGCTATACCGTCGAGCACGAGACGCGCTATGCCTATCGCCTGCCGGTCTCGCAGTCCTGGCAGCTGGCCCACCTGACGCCGCGCAGCCTGCCCTGGCAGCAGGTGCTCTCGCACGAACTGCGCATCGAACCGGGCATCGACGAGCGCCGCGACGAGCGTGATTCGTTCGGAAACGGCGTCACCCACTTCGCGGTCCACGGCCCGCACCCGTTGCTGCGCGTGCGCATGCTCGCCGAGGTCGAGGTCGACGAGCGGCCGGTGGCGGCGCGCGCCACGCCGCATGCGTGGGAAACCGTGCGCGACGCGGTCCGCGCCGCGCCGACGCAAGACCTGGCACCGGCGCGCATGTGCGAGCAAAGCGCGCTGGTGCCCTGGTCGGAGAGCGCGCGTGCCTATGCGGGGCCGAGCTTTCGCGCCGGCCGCGACTGGCTGGAAGCGGTGAGGGGCCTGATGGACCGGATCCACGCCGATTTCGAGTTCGACGCCGAGGCGACCACCGTGACGACGCAGGTCGACGAAGTGCTCGAGCTGCGCCGTGGCGTCTGCCAGGATTTCGCGCACCTCATGATCGCCTGCCTGCGCAGCTATGGCCTGCCGGCGCGCTACGTCTCCGGCTACCTGCTCACCGATCCGCCGCCGGGCCGGCCGCGCCTGCTCGGCGCCGATGCATCGCATGCGTGGGTCGCGGCCTGGTCGCCGTCGCACGGC
>CAZZVH010000194.1:5741-7129 GCA_964657365.1 uncultured Burkholderiaceae bacterium | reverse complement strand
GCCTGCTCGACGACGTTGAGCTCGCCCAGCGCATCGACCTGCCGTTCGGGGTCGACGCCGTCGAGCCAGGCGACGTGGCGCTCGCGCACGTCCTGCACGTAGCGCAGCCAGTTGTCGGCCAGGCCGACGCGCCGCCCTTCGAGCGCCGCCGTGACGCCGCCGCAACGCGAATGGCCGACGACGATGATGTGCCGCACCTGGAGCACGTCGGCCGCGAACTGGATCACCGACAGGCAGTTGAGATCACCGTGCGCCACGACGTTGGCGACGTTGCGGTGCACGAACACCTCGCCCGGCTGCAGGTCGATCAGCTCGTTGGCCGGCACGCGGCTGTCGGCGCAGCCGATCCAGAGATATTGGGGTGCTTGCTGCACCAGCAACCGCGTGAAGAAGCCGGGCGAGCGCAGTTCGGTCGCCGCGGCCCAGCGGCGATTGCGTTCGAGGAGCTCGTCGAGTTGGATCGTCATGGCGTGTCGGTCGATCGGTGGTGTCAGGCGGCGCGCAATCGCGCTTTCAGCAGGCGGCGTGCCGCGGCTTCCTGGGTCAGCACCTCGTCGAGCGTGGTGCGCAGGTCGCCGAGGCGCTGCTCGAGCTGCGACCGATGCCTCGCCAGCACGCCGAGATAGCGGCGCAGCTGCGGCCCGGTGTCGCGGCGCGACTCGTACATGTCGACGAGCGACTTGACCTCGGCGAGCTTCAGCCCGAGGCGCTTGCCGCGCAAGGTGAGCTTGAGGCGGGTCCGGTCGCGCGCCGTGTAAACGCGGTTGCGGCCGGCGCGGCCGGGCTGCACCAGGCCGGAATCCTCGTAGAAGCGGATCGCCCGCGTCGTCACCCCGAACTCGCGCGCCAGCTCGCCGATGGTGAAGGTCGCCGGAGCTGCTTGCAGGGCTGTGACGGTGCTCGCCATTTACACTCGCGGTTGACGTATACGTAAAGTAGCCGAATTGTAGAGGGACGACGACCGATGAACGCGCTCGAGAGCCAGCTCGACTATCCCCTCGGCGACGCGTTGCCGGAGCGTGGCTCGGTGCTGGAAGTCGCCCCTGGCCTGCTCTGGGTCCGCATGGGCCTGCCGTTCGCGCTCGACCACATCAACGTCTGGCTGCTGCGCGACGAGATCGCCACCGAGTCCGGCGTCCGCCAGGGCTGGACCATCGTCGATTGCGGCATCGGCAACGACGAGACGCACGCGGCCTGGGAAAAGATCTTCGCCGAGGTGCTCGACGGCCTGCCGGTGCTGCGCGTCATCGTGACCCACATGCACCCCGATCACATCGGCTCGGCGCACTGGCTGTGCGAGCGCTGGAACGTGCGCCTGTGGATCAGCGCCACCGACTACAACGTCGCCCGCGTCGTGAGCGCCATCGGCGCCGGCGTCGGCGGCCCGC